>CANQIC010000013.1 GCA_947623865.1 uncultured Clostridia bacterium
TGCAACTCAATTATATATGATTTAAATCACTTATTCAATTTTTATTATTTTGTTTCACATCAATTGTAACACTACATATTTCTCTCTAATTTCAATAATTGATTTTCCATTATCACTAATTTTTATTTTACCTATTGGAATATTATATATATAAGAATTTATCATTTCTTCTCCTTTTTGTATATTTTTACACATTTTTCATTCTTTATCAACATCTTAATAGTATTTTAATAATTCTTTTACATCTCATAATTTATATTTTTCTAAACCAGATGTACAAAAAAAAGAAAGCAGGTTTATTTCCTACTTTCGAAAATATATTATATGCTAATTAAATATTATAAAAATATGTTGCTTCTAAATCTGCTTCATGCATAAGTAATGCAAGTGGATATTTTTTATATGCATTACTTATTGCTCCATATAGTTCTTTAGGCTCTGTAAACCCCATATGCCATCTTATTGCATATTTTTCTTCTGATGTTAGTTTTATAAATTCGCTAATCATCATTACTGATTTTTCTCCATGTCCATATGGAATTGTATCATCTACTGTATAATATGGTACTTGTTCCCATACTCCGTTATTTTTTACATTTCTGTAATCTGTTTTATAATAATTTACTTTGCAAATATCATGTAATAGTGCAACAATTTTAGTAGAATCATTATCTTCTGTTTTTGTTTTTAATATTTCATATACTTTCATACTATGGGCAAGAAGTCCTCCCTTCCAAGCTCCATGGTATCTTGTACTTGCAGGTGCCTCAAAAAAATCAGAATTTTCTAAAAATTCTATTAGTTTGTCCATTCCTTCTCTATCAATTTTCTTTAATAAATTTATACATTCTTCCTTCATTATTTTTACCTCTTCTATCTTTTTCATATATCTTTGTATCATATTAAATGAATTTTGTCTATATTTTTATAAAATTAAAGGAATAGAATGCTTTAGTAAGATATTTTATCATGTGAAATAAAAATCACTATTGATACTTAAGTCATCATATCTAATAGTTTAAAAGTATCTTTGCTATAAATATTTAAATTAAATTTATATTTTTTAATGAAGAAGCACTTATTAGAATATATCTAATAAATGTTTCTTACTTTTTTAATAGTGGACAACTTATATTTAATTTTTTAAAAAGTGTCGGACTTCATTTTGAAACTCAGCTGCAAAAATTTGCTTTTTTATGTAAAACATAGTATAATAAAGGTATAATTCTAAATAGAATTGTAAAATATTAACTTATATTACATTGGAGGTAATAAAAATGGAAGAACGGAATAAAGTAACATCAATTTTTAAATCTAATGACCCAGAAAAACTTGTAGTTTTTTATGCAGCTAGCTTACAAAATGAAATAAGGTTCTATCTTAATGATACGCAATACCTTACAGCTGTTGAATGTAAAGATGGTTGCTCAATTAGGTTAGAAGAAGAACATGCAGAAGAATGTAACAAAAAAAGCAAAATTTCTGTAATTAGAGAAAATTTAAGAGAGTTTATAAAACTATTCTCTATAATTATAGGAATTTCAATCCTAGGTTTTATCGGCGTATTGTATTTAAGCAAAATAATAGACAACATTTTAGTATTTCTAATTATTATGAATATTATATATTTCGTAATTGATATTGTAAATGCTGTTATAATGGAAACTATGGAAACTGCTCCCGCAATAAAAAGCAAGCATTCTGCTGAACATATGATGGTAAATTTCCTTGAAATTAATAAAAGGCTACCAAAGAACATTGAGGAAGTAAAAAAATCTTCAAGATTTTCTCCAGAATGTGGTAGTAGAAAACTAATTAAGGGAATTGCAGAAAAACTTATACGGAGTATATTTGCAGCTATTTTTACTGTCATTGTTAGTGTAATTGTATCACATTTTTCTTCTAATCCTATAACAAATGCAGTTGTACTTTTATCTACCTACTATATTGTAAAGTTTGTAGTTGGAAAAGCAATTACAAAGTATGGCATGTTCAACTTTATAATTAAGCCTATAAAAAAAGTATTAACTAATATTGCACAATGTGCTAATACAACCAGCAAGGTTAAAGATAGAGATATCATTTTGGCATATTCTGTAGCAAAGCTATGGTTACAAGTGGTTTATCCTGAGTTCTATAATGAGAATGAGGATATTTTCTGGAAACAATATTTAAAAGTTAATAATTAGAAGCGTTAAACTAACAATTCTATAAAGTGCAGTCTTTAGTAAAACATTGACTGTACTTTATTTTTGTATATAAAATATTAGAAGTTATAAATATATAAAAAAACGATTAAGCATTTAGTTTCTAATCGTTTTTTGTTTATCATTCAAGTACAAGCCATTTACTTTTTATTCTTATTAATCGTGTACAGAGCGTGTATGCTCAATTTTAAATATAAAAAAACCGCTATTTCTAGCAGTTTTTCAAATTCTTGGTGCAGATGGCCGGAGTCGAACCGGCACGAGGTTTAACCCTCGCAGGATTTTAAGTCCTGTGCGTCTGCCAGTTCCGCCACATCTGCATTTTAACTGGCAAAATGAATTATACTACTTATTTATATTAATTGTCAATATTTTTTTAAATTTTTTCTCTATCTTGTCATTTTTGTATTTTTAGGTGGTACAAGACCACCTTATTATTAATATTCAAGCCATAACCCTTCACTTTTTAATTCACTTATAATTTTATTATGCTCTTTGTCTGTTTTACTAAAATATATTTTTCCATTCTTATCTGCAACAAAAAATATATAGTCTGTATGGTTTGGATTTAAAGCTGCATCTATACTACTTTTACTTACAGATGATATTGGTCCAATTGGTAATTTACCTTCCATATTAGGTCCTCTAGTATTATATGGATTATATGAATCAATCTCTTTTTGGTATAAGTCTCTTTCTCCCACATCTATTTTAAATGCATAATATGTTGTAACATCGCTTTGTATAGGCATATTTTTATCTAATCTATTATATATTACACTTGCTACATCCTTTCTACTATCATCATTAACGGATTCCATTTCTATTATTGATGCAATTGTTAATATCTTTTTTACATCATATCCTTTGCTTTCGATTTGTTCTTTATATTCACTCAAAACATCTTCCATTCTATCTAGCATTTTTTCAAATATTTCTTCAACTTTAGTATCTGGATTTTCTATAATATATGTGTCTGGAAATAGATATCCTTCTAATGGGTAATATATGTCTTCACTTTTTACTTCATCTGTTATAAACCAATATTTTTCTATTAAAGAATTTATATATTCTTCATTTTTAAGCAAATTATATACATTTTCTTCCGTATTGTTAGTTATATTTGCTATTTCCTTTGCAAGCCATATCATATTTTTTCCTTCTATATATGTTATATTTAATTGATTTGGATCATGCATAACTCCAGTTTTTAACATGTCTGTTATCTCTTTTAAGTTCATACTTTGTTTTAGATAATAAGTTCCTGCTTGAAAATCTGATACATTGTTTATTCTAACATATATTTTAAATGCTAATTTACTTCTAATAACATTATTTTCTTTTAATATATCTGCTATCTTACTTGTCCCACTTCCAAGTGGTAAAATTATTTCTATTTCATCTTGAGTTCTCTTATTTAATGGTGATATAGATACAAAATACCATATTAAACTAAAAATTATTATTAATAGTATAATCGCAATTAATCCAATAATAATTAATTTTTTCTTTCCTAATTTGCTTAATAATTTATTCATTTGTTCTCTCCTATTCTACTATATAATCTACTATATTAATATAATCTTGTTCTTCTATGTTTTGATTTAACACAATACATGTGCTTATCCCAATTTCTCTTAATTTAGGAGTAATTTCTATTGCAAATCTTATCATGCTTTCTTTATCCTCTATTCCAGAAAAATCTATGCTAATGCCATTTATATTGTTTCCAATTGCTTTTTTTACAATTAAATCTATCAAAGTTGTTCTTAATTTATAATCTTGTAGCATTTCATTAGTTTGATTTTCTAATGATTTATTTGTTATTGATGCCCATATATTATCGTTTGATTCTTCATTATTTTCTTCTTTAGAAACTTCAACATTATTTTTACTTATATTAAATATATTTTCTAAAACTATCTTTTTTGTGCTTATATTATCTGATATTTCAAATGATTTGTTATCATAATTACTTTTCTGTATTTTTATCGCTTCGTCTCTTTTTTGCATATCTTGTCTTACTATATATTCATCTCCAAGTTTATTAGCTTTAATATATCCTATTGTTCCGTCTGTAGTTCTAATCTGTCTCCAACCTTTACTTGTAGTATAAAAACAATTAACTGTTTCTCCTTGTTTTAAAGTACCTATATTTTTTGATAATCTTCTTGGTCTAAATTTTATATTAGTGTCTTCTGCTACAATTGCTTTTATCATCCCTTTATCTAATTCATCTATTACCACTCTTTTTGTATCTTCTATATAATTGATTTTTATATTATATACTATTGCCATATCTGATATTGGCAAATATATCTCACCATCTATCTTAATTATAGGATCTAATATACTAATATTAGAATTATTCACAAGCATTTGTTTTTCATTAATAACAATATTAGCCACTTTAGTATCTGAGGTTGTTATAATTTGATTATATTTTTCATCATAATAGATTGTAGAATCAAAAAAATGTCTTACATCCTCTTCGGATATATATATTGTTTCATTTTCATTAACATATATATCATGTTTTAATTCTTCCGTTTTATTCTCTTCATTTATTATCAAATTAATTACATTTGTATATTTATCCCTTTTATATCCGTGGAGCTACATTAATTATAAATGCAACTATTAATAATGATACTATTCCTATAATTATATTTCTAATAAATTTTAGTTCATTTATTTTTTTTCGTTTCATTCTTATTTTAACTCCTTAATATTACATTTTAATTAGTATATCATAAAATTCTTGTATAAAACATATTTAAACATATTTTTTTATTTTTTTGTTTTTTGCTATTTTATATATTGATATTTTTTTATCAATGTGATAAGATAATAAGTGGTGTGTTAATAAATTTTTAATTTATGTACACACTTATAATATTGATTATAATATAATAATATATACTTGAAAGGAGCATTTAAAATGGATTTTAAAGAATGGAAAAATTTTAAAGATGGAAATTGGAAAAAAACAATAGATGTAAGAGATTTTATTCAAAAAAATTATACACCTTATGATGGAGATGACAGTTTTTTAGCTGAAGCAACAGATAGAACAAAAAAATTATGGGATGATGTATTAGAACTTTACAAAAAAGAAAGAGAAAATGGTGGTGTATTAGACGCAGATACTAAAACTCCATCTGGAGTAAATAGCTATGAAGCAGGATATATTGATAAAGATTTAGAACAAATAGTAGGTCTTCAAACAGATGCTCCATTAAAAAGAGCAATAATGCCTGCTGGTGGTATTAGAATAGTTGAAAAATCAGCTGAAAGTTACGGATTAAAAGTTGATCCTGAAATACAATATATTTATAAAAATTTAAGAAAAACACACAATGATGGTGTATTTAGTGTTTATACACCTGATATTAGAGCGGCTAGAAGTTCTCACTTAATAACAGGTCTTCCAGATGGATATGGTCGTGGAAGAATTATAGGTGACTATAGAAGAGTTGCATTATATGGTGTAGATGCATTAATCGAAGAAAAAAAGGATGAACTAAATGTTCTTAATGTTGATGAATTTACAGAAAAAATAATTCGCGAACGTGAAGAAATTTCTGATCAAATAAAAGCTTTAAATGACTTAAAAGGAATGGCTGCAAAATACGGATTTGATATTTCAGTTCCAGCTAAAAATGCTAAAGAGGCTGTTCAATGGCTTTACTTTGGATATTTAGGAGCTATTAAAGATCAAAATGGTGCTGCAATGAGCATTGGTAGAACTTCTACATTCCTAGATATATACTTTGAAAGAGATTTATCTGAAGGATTAATTACTGAAGAAGAAGCTCAAGAAATAATGGATCATTTCGTTATGAAATTAAGATTAGTAAGATTTTTAAGAGCTCCTGAATATAATGCTTTATTTAGTGGAGATCCTGTATGGGTAACAGAAAGTATAGGAGGAATGGGAATTGATGGTAGAACACTAGTTACTAAAAACTCATTCAGAATTCTTCATACTCTAACAACACTAGGACCTGCTCCAGAACCAAACTTGACAGTTTTATGGTCTACAAGATTACCAGAAGGATTTAAAAGATTTACAACTAAATTATCGATTCAAACATCTTCTATTCAATATGAGAATGATGATTTAATGAGAATAACTTTAGGCGATGATTATGGAATAGCTTGTTGTGTATCTGCTATGAGAATTGGTAAACAAATGCAATTCTTTGGAGCAAGAGCAAACCTTGCTAAAGCATTACTTTATGCTATAAATGGTGGTAGGGATGAGCTTTCTGGAAAGCAAGTAGCTCCAAAATTTGAAGGAATTACATCAGAATATTTAGATTATGATGAAGTTATGGAAAAATTTGATTGTATGATGGAATATGTTGCAAAAATATATATTAAAGCATTAAATGCAATTCATTATATGCATGACAAATACTCTTATGAAGCTTTAGAAATGGCTTTGCACGATAGAGAAGAAGATATATTAAGAACAATGGCATGTGGAATAGCAGGTATATCAGTTGTTGCTGATTCACTTTCTGCAATTAAATATGCTAAAGTTAAAACAATTAGAAATGAAGACGGATTAGTAGTTGACTACAAAGTTGAAGGAGATTTCCCAAAATACGGAAATGATGATGATAGAGTTGACCAAATTGCTGTAGACTTAGTAAAAGTATTCCTAAATAAATTACAAAAACATTATACTTACAGAGATTCAAAACATACATTATCTATTCTTACTATTACATCAAATGTTGTATATGGTAAAAATACTGGTAATACACCAGACGGAAGAAGAGCTGGAGAACCTTTTGGTCCAGGTGCAAATCCATTACATGGTAGAGATACAAATGGTTCACTTGCAGTATTAAATACAATTGCTAAACTTCCTTATGAATATGCAGAAGATGGTATTTCATACACATTTGCAATTACACCTGCAGCATTAGGGAAAGAGGAGGATACAAGAGTTACAAATTTAGTAAATATGTTGGATGGATATTTTGAGAAAACTGGACATCACATTAACGTAAACGTATTTGATAGGTCATTATTAGAAGATGCTATGGAACATCCTGAAAAATATCCTCAACTTACTATAAGAGTTTCAGGATATGCTGTTAACTTTATAAAACTAACTAGAGAACAACAATTAGATGTAATTCATAGAACTATACAAGATAGAATTTAACTATTCAAAATAAAAGACATGATATTACACAATATCATGTCTTTAAAATTTGTAAATAAAAATATAAATTGTTGTTTGAGCAAGAGAATTCGGCATTTGAAATTTGAAATCTAGATTATAGAATTCAATAGAAATTATAATAGATGTTAAGCCATTTTTCTGGGATCCGGCATTATCTCCGAAGGACTTCTGCCGGGAGATAAAATGGTTAACAGATATTATATTTCTATTGAGTTCATTGCCTACATCTATTCGCTAGGACGGAGGAAAAAATTCCATTTCTGCAAAATAAATTTTTTCCTCACGTCTGGACGCTCAAATTACAATTTATTAAAGGAGCAAAAAAATGATAGAATATGATAGAAATAAATATGCTAGAATACATTCTATAGAATCATTTGGTACAGTAGATGGACCTGGAATAAGATTTGTTGTTTTTATGCAGGGTTGTAATTTAAAATGTAAATACTGCCATAATAGGGATACTTGGAATGTCAATGAAGGTAATATAATTTCTTTAGAAGAATTGTTAGATAAAATTGAAAGATATAAGTCATATATACTTCCTTCAGGAGGAGGAGTTACAGTAACTGGTGGAGAACCATTACTGCAATCTAAATTTTTAATAAATCTTTTTAGTGAATTAAAAAAAAGAAAAATACCAACAGCAATTGATACTTCTGGAATGGTTGATATAACAAATGATATAAAAGAGTTGCTTAGGTTTACTGATTTAGTATTACTAGATATAAAACATATTAATGATGAAAAATGTAAAAATTTAGTTGGATTTTCAAACAAAAAGGAATTAGCTTTTGCAAGATATCTAAGTGATAACAATATACCAGTATGGATTAGACAAGTTATAGTTCCTGGAATTACAGATAATAAAGATGATTTAATGCAATTAAAAAAGTTTATTAATTCTCTAAAAAATGTAAAGAAAATAGAATTAATGCCATATCATGAACTTGGAAAATTTAAATGGGAAAATCTTGGATTTAAATATGAATTAGATGGAGTTCCAGCAGCTACAAATGAAGATATAAAGAGAGCAAAAAGCATTTTAGGTATATAAAATGCTTTTTATTTTATCTATATTTTTAATTACTGTTTCATATCCAGATTTATAACAAAATTTAGCTTTATCAGTTTCTAATAGTCCTGTACCATCTGATGGAACTGTTAATATTATATCACTTTCATTTAAGTCATCTTCTGATATTTTATTTCCCATAATATCAAGAGTTTTCATTAATATATCCTTTACATTACTTTTATTATCTACTGTATCACTATCGAATTTAATTGAAATTACTTTATCTGCACCAATTTTTTTTAATTCTTTTGCAGGAACATTATCTAATATTCCTCCATCTAAAAATATATGCTCTCTATATATACAGGGGCTATATACTAATGGAAAGCTACTACTCGCTCTTACTGCTATTCCTATATTTGCACCATATATATAATCTTTATATTTTGTTTTTTTGGAGCAAAATACATATTTTTTTGAATTTGATATATCTACTGCTGGAATAACTAGTGGCATTTCTATATCACTTGTATTTTCTATTCCCATCTTTAATGCTAATTTGTTAAATAATTCTTCTATTTCTATTCCATCTTTAATTCCCTTAGCTTTAAAATTTCTACCAAATATATAATTTGCTATTTCCTTTATTATAACATTATTATTTATCCTAACAATTTTTTTAGAATATCTATTAAATATTTTATATATTTTTTTAGGAGTATATCCTATTGCATATAAAACTGAAACTAAACTTCCACTACTTGATCCTCCAATTAAATCAATATGAATATTATTTTCTTCTAATGCTTCAATTGCTCCTGCATGCGCAATTCCCCTTGCTCCTCCTCCGTGATAAAGCTAATCCTATTTTCAAAATATCACCCTCTGATTGCATATATTAATAGTATTAACTTTATTTTATATATTAAACATAAAAAAAGGTTAGATAGCTAAGCTTTTTATTCGTTTTATTCTAATTATTTTTTAATTCATCTATAGCTTTTTGTAATTGTTCATCTGTATTATTGTCTTCTATATCTTTAACTTCTATATCTGGACTTATTCCCTCTTTATTAATTATATTTCCGTTTGGTGTTTTAAATTCTTTTATAGTTAATTTTAAAGCACCTCCTGATGATACCGGTACAACTTCCTGCATAACTCCCTTACCAAACGTTTTTATTCCTACTACTTTTGCTATATTATTATCTTTTAATGCTCCTATTAAAATTTCTGATGCACTAGCACTATTTTCATTAGCAAGAATTATTACTTTAATTTCTGAATTTACTTTTGCATTTTCTTTTGATTTAGTAACTTCTTCTTTTCCTTCTTTATCAACTTCTATCATTATATTGTTATCTTTTGACACAAACAACTCTGCTATATCTGTAGCTTCTGTTACAATACCTCCACCATTATCTCTAACATCAATAATTAATGATTTCACACCTTTTTCTATTAATTCATTTAAACTTTTTTCAAATTCTTCACTACATCCATCATCAAATGCTAATATCTGAATATAGCCTATATCATTATCTAGAACTTTAGAGTCAATATGATTAATTTCAATAGTTCTTCTTTCTATTGTTTTAGTAATTATCTCTTCTTCTCTTTGTATTTCTAAATCTACTGTAGTTCCTTCTTCCCCTTTTACTTTATTTGCTACAAGATTTAGGTCCATATCTACAATATCTTCTCCATTTACCTTTGTGATAATATCTCCTGTTTTAAGTCCTGCTTCTGCTGCTGGTGATCCTTTTATTGGTAATAATACTACTATGTTTCCATATCTATCTTGTGTCATATATATTCCTATTCCAACATAATTTCCATTTACATCTACCATTAACTCTTCATATTCATCTTTAGTCAAATATTCTGTATATTCATCTCCTAATCCTGCGACATATCCTTTGATAGCTGATTCTATCATATCCTCCTGATTGATCTCCCCCAAGTAAAATTTATCCAAATATGATTTTATTAGCTGCACTCTTGTATCTAAATCATTTACTTCAGTAGTTACTAATGTTTTTGTCAAACCATTTTCTGTTTTTAAATAATAATTGTATAATAGAACTGATGTTATTATAAATGTTATTATTGCAGTTACTATAATTATCATAACTGTTCTATATATATTATTTTTTTTCTCAAAATTCATTAATTTTTCCTCCTAAAATATTATATTATATATTTATTAAAATATGAAATGTGGACGACTAATATTAATATATCGTCGTCCTTTAATTTTTATACTTTTATTATTATAAATAGTTTCTTGGATCTACTCTACTATCTCCTCCACCATATGTCCAACTATAAGGTGAAACTCTTACCTCAAAATGTAAATGTGGTCCTGATGAATTTCCAGTATTTCCACTAAGCATTATTGGTTGTCCTTTTGCAACTATTGCACCTGCTGAAACATAGAATGTTCCATTTCCATGTCCATAATATGTTCTTAGTCCATTTGCATGTTGAATAACTACACAGTTACCTAATCCTCCTGATCTCCATCCTGCTGCAAGAACTACACCATCTCCTGCTGCATATACAGTTGTTCCTACTGGAACCCCATAATCTAAAGCACCATGATATGCTCCACTACTGTAATACATAGTTGCAGTAATTACTCCTGAGCTAACAGGTCTTTGGAATATTCCACTTCCACCTAAATCTACAGCATCAGATCCAGTAGAAGGTTTATATGTACCACTATTAAGTTGAGCAATTTGTGCTTGATATCTTCTTTCTGCTTCTTTTAATTGTTGTGTTACTTGATCATTTTCTTTGTTTAATTTATCTATTTCTTCCTGTAATAATTTATCTTCTTCATTCAACTCAGATACTTGTTTTTCTTTTTGCTCTTGAGAATCTTTTAGTGCTTTAGTAGTCTCTTCTTTGCTATCCTTTAATGTTTCTACTTGTGTTTTGCTTGTTTCTAGACTCTCTTTTGCTTGCTCTATTTGATTTTTATTTGTTTCAATTTGTTCTAATAGTTCATTATCTTTGTCTGCTATTTCTGAAACTACATACCAATTAGATACCATATCCCATAGAGAACCTCCACCTAATATAACATCTAAATATGTAGTTTCGCCAGCTTCATATTGTGCTACAATTCTAGCTTGAAGCATTTCTTGCTGCTCATCATATTTTTTTTCTGCTTCTACTAATTTATCTTTTGTTTCTGAAATTGATGTCTCTAAATCTGATAATTTTGTATCTAATTCTTCTATTTGACTTTTATACTCACTTATTTGTGATGTTAATGTATTTATTTGTTTATTTGTTTCTTTTATTTGCTCTCCAACCTCATCTTGTTTTTCTTTTGCCTCATCTATTTTATCTTCTATTTTACTTTGTTTATCTTCTAATTCTGATTTTGTTGCTGCAAGTGTTATTACTACATTTGTTGATAACATTAGTATTATTAAACATAGAGCAACTGCTATTTTCTTTTTCATTAATTATCCCCTCCGTTTATCTCATTAGTTTCTTCATTTGATTGACTATTTTCATTTAATTGGTCATTATTATCTGTATCATTTAAATACTTTGATTGATTACTTAAAAATTCCATTGAATCTATTGGTGTTCCATTAATTCTTACTTCAAAATGTAAGTGTGGTCCAGTAGACCATCCAGTTGATCCAGACTTCATTATTAAGTCGCCTCTTTTAACTGTTTGTCCAGTTTGTGCTATTATTTCTGACCCATGACCATATAAAGTTGTTATTCCACCCCCATGGTCAATCATTACCATATTGCCATATCCTGTTGTATACATTGATTGTATTACTACTCCATCATTTGATGCTATAACATAACTTCCTGTAGGCATTGCAATATCTGTTCCTTTATGCAGATTGTTTATTTTTAATACTGGATGATATCTCATTCCGAATTTAGAAGTAATTGTTGAATACCCTGGTGCTGGCCAAATAAATTCTCCTCCTACATAGTCTTCACCAATATTTAATGTTGTTAATGTTGTTATTTGTGCATCTAAACTATTTAATTCGGTTTGATATTTATCTATCTTTTCTTGCATAGCTTTCTCGTCATCTGTAAGCTTTGCAATATAGCTATTTTTAACAATTTTTGAATTTTCTAATGAAATTGCAGTTTTTTCTTTATTATTTTTTATTGTTTCTAATGTTTCTTTTCTTTCATTAAGTGCTGCATTTATGTTTTCTATTTGATTCTTTTGTCTTTGTATATTTTCTAATAATCCATTATCGTATCTAGCTATTTCTCCTATCATATAATAGTTTGAAATAAATTCTGTTAAACTGTTAGATTTCAATAATACATCTAAATAGTAAATATCTCCTACTTCATATAATGCAACTAATCTATTTTGTAAAACGTCTCTTTGAAGATTATAATTTTCTTCTATCAGGTTTAATTTTGCTGTTACGTCTTCAATTTCCTTTTCTATTTTATTTAAATTTGATTCCAATGAAGAAATTTCAGTTTCATATGTAGTAATTTTTTGAATTAGATTATTTAATTGTTTAAGATTATCTGTAAGTTCAATTTGTATATCTTCTATCTGTTCATCTGATTCTGTTATTTGTTCTTGTAGCTTATTCTTTTTATTTTGTAAATCATTCAAGTTTTCTGCATCTACAAAGTTAGTAAATGATATAGCTAATATTATGGCAAATGCTGAGATTATTAAAACTACCCTTTTATTCATAATTTTAGTCACCTTCTTAAACTTCAAGGTACCTTTTCATAGATATTGAGCTACCAACTATACCTATTCCAACTCCTAATAACATGTATACTAATACTATTTGTCCAAACATATCACCAAAACTTAATAAGTTTATTGATAATTTTTGCCATGTGTCAGATTGTGAAAGCTGAGTAGCAATATAATTATATCCACCACCTATAATTAGAATTGATATTAATCCAGAAAGTAAACCTATTATTATACCTTCTATCATAAATGGTGTTCTTATAAACCCATTTGTTGCTCCAACATATTTCATTATAGATATTTCTTTTCTTCTTGCATGAACTGTAAGTTTTATTGTATTAGATATAATAAATAGTGATATTAAAATTAATATTGCAAACATAGTAAATGTTACAAATTGTATTGTATTACCTATATTTGATAATGTTTCTATTGTATCTCTTTTGTTTAATACTTCTCTTACATTTTCTAAAGCACTTATCTCATTATATACTTGATTATTTAATGTTAAATCTGTTAAAGTTACAACATATGACACTGAAAATATATCAGGAGTAAATCCTTTAATTGCATCTTCATTTTTTCCAAGCCTTTCTTTCATAGTGTTATATGCTTCTTCTTTTGTCACAAATGTTACGTTATTTATTCCTTCTATTTTATTTAAATCTTCTTTCAGCTTGCTTATTTGTTCTTCTGTTGCTTCATATTCCATAAATACTTGCATACCTTGCTCTTGTTCTAATCCTTGTACAGCATTATTTATATTTTCCCCTATTGTAAAGAATAGTCCAAATATAAGCATTGTCGCACACATAACTCCTAAACAAGAGAATGTAGATTTTTTGTTTTTAAATACATTTCTAAAACCTTCTGATAAAAAATATCCTATTACATTATATTTCACTTATTATACCCACCTTTTCTATCATCTCTTACAATTATACCTTTATCTATCTCGATAACTCTTTTCTTCATTTGATCTACTATATCTTTTGCATGTGTTGCAATAACTACTGTTGTACCCCTTAAGTTAATTTCATTTAATAAATTCATAATATCCCATGCAGTTTCTGGATCTAAGTTTCCTGTTGGCTCATCTGCAATTATCATTGATGGATTATTAACTAAAGCTCTAGCAAGTGCAACCCTTTGTTGTTCTCCACCTGATAATTCATCTGGATATACTTTTGCTTTTCCACTCAATCCAACAAGTGAAAGTACCATTGGAACTTGTCTCCTTATATGCTTTGGTGTAGCTTTTACTATATTCATTGCAAATGCTACATTTTCATAAACAGTTTTATCTGATAATAATCTAAAGTCTTGAAATACTACTCCCATACTTCTTCTTAAATATGGTATCCTTTTAGGTTTTAAGAAAGTAGTATCTTTACCATTTATAATTATATTTCCAGAAGTAGGTTCTTCTTCCTTCAATATAAGTTTTATAAGTGTTGATTTCCCAGAGCCTGAAGCTCCAACTAAAAATGCAAATTCTCCTTTTTCTATTTTAAAATTAGCATTGTTTACAGCTTCAGTTCCTGTTGAATATTTTTTATATACATTTTTAAATTCTATCATGTAATTACCTCAATTTTTTTAAATTTATATAAATTATTATAATAATAATATATAATAATTGCAATAGAATTCTTATAAAAAACATGTAAATTTAATATATTTGTAATATTTTGAAAAATTATTAGAATTAATAGGTAAATATGAATAAAATTTGTGGTTATCTCTTTTATTTTATAGTAAATTTAAATCGCATGCCATTACAGCATGCGATTAATTTTAACAAATATTGTAACAAAAGAAAAGAGTAAACAAATTATAAAGTATCAAATATTATAACTTACATCAAAGCATCCAAAAAATAGTAATCACTAATATAGTAAATAGAGTAAAATTAAAATTAAATAATATGATATAAATCAATCTAAATTAATTTTACAGACAAAATTTGTATATAATCTTTTTCTATTTTTTTATTACTTCTTGTAAATATTTAATACTAGAAAACAGCTCCCTTTCTATTGTGAATCCGCATCATGTGGATTCCCTCCTTGTCAAAATTCTAATAGTCCATGTGGACTATGTTTAGATATTAACATAATTTTTGTTTTCTGTCAAGCATAATTAATTATTTTTTACTATTTTTATTATATTTTCTGATGTTAGTTCAAAATATTTTAGTAATTCCTTTGCAGATGCAGATTTTCCAAATCTATCTTTAATCCCCATTCTAATCAGTTTTGCTGGATATTTTTCTGTTAACACTTCAGAAATAGCACTTCCGTAAGCCTCCTATAATGTTATGATCCTCAAGTGATATTAATTTTTTAGTTTCTTTTGCACATTTAATAATTAAATTTTCATCTATAGGTTTTATAGTATGCATATCGACTACTCTTATATTAATTCCTTCTTTTTCAAGTTTCTCTTTTGCTTTGATTGCCTCTGATACAGTAACTCCTGTTGCAAATACAGTTGCGTCTGTTCCTTCTCCTATTTGAATTCCTTTCCCTAATTCAAATTCTTGTGTTGCATCATATATTAAAGGTGTTGCAAATCTACATAGTCTTAAATATACAGGACCATTTATTTTAGAAATTTCCTCTACTGCCCACTTAGTTTGTATATCGTCAGATGTGCATAGCACCATCATGTTTGGGATTCCTCTCATAAGACTTAAATCTTCTATCATCTGATGTGTTGCACCATCTTCTCCTACTGTCACTCCTGCATGTGAAGCACATATTTTTACATTCAACTTTGGATAAGCTATACTATTTCTTATTTGATCATATGCTCTTCCAGTTGCAAACATTGCAAATGAACTAGCGAATGGTATTTTTTTAAATGTAGCAAGCCCTGCTGCTATCGACATCATGTCTTGTTCTGATATTCCTACATCAAAAAATCTTTCGGGAAATTTTTTAGCAAATATTGATGTTTTGGTTGCACCTGATAAGTCTGCATCTAAAACTACAATATCTTTATTTTTTTCTCCTAATTCAGCTAATTTTTCTCCATAACTTTGTCTTGTTGCCTTAGTAATTTCTAAATTCATATATATTTTCCTCCTTCAAAATTTAAAAAGTATACCAATCTCTTATAATATCTTCTGGTATATTTAGATTTCCTTTTCCTATACCTATTTCAACAGAAGGTCGTTTGGTTCCATGGAAGTCTGTTCCTCCACTTGTATATAAATTATTCATCTTACAAAACTCTAATAATTCTTTTGTTTGTTCTTCTGTAAAATTGCTATAATAACATTCAATTCCATCTATATTGCTATCTTTTACTAACTGTTTTATATATTCAATTTTATTATCAACCCATTTGTATTCATGTACATGTGCTAAAAACGCTACTCCACCTGCTAAATGAACTTGTTTTACAGTCTCTGCTGGTGATGGATAGTCATCTTTTTTATCTAAGAAAAACATATTGTTTCTATTGTATACATAGTCTTTTTTAAAGTTACTAAAACTCTCCCATAAATCTTTTGGTACCTTTGCTTCGTTTTCTGGATGTTTTTTTAGCTCATTATAGAAAACAACACTTCCCCAATCTTTGTCTTGATCCCAATCAAGACTATCAATTGAATCTAAAACCAAATTATATCCCTTTGCTTGTTTATAGAAATGTTTCAAATTTTTTGTTTCTAATACTCTGTGCGTTTTCTCTTTATAATTTTTATACAAATATTCATTAAACTTATCTATGTCTATATTGTATGCCAAAATATCTATTACTCTATCTTTATAATAATTTTTAAGTTCAACTCCTGATATAATTTTGCCAGAAAAATAGTCTTTTATATTTATTTTTCTTAATTCATAATGTCCATTTACACTTTCATGATCTGTTATAGATATGTATGATAATTTTTGTTTTTCTGCTCTTTTTAATACTTCTATTACATTTTCTGATCCATCTGAATTATTAGTATGAATATGTAAGTCTATCATTATTATTTCTCCTATTCCTATAATTTTTATATAAATATATAAATTGTTATTTGTTTCATGTTCGGAAAATTCAGGACAGTCCCAAAAATCCCCAAAATTGGTGATTTTTAGGGACAGTCCCTAGGATTTTCCTCTCACAAACAAATTACAATTTATTCACATGGTTTTGCTTTAGTTCTTTAATCGCCATATTGTATTCTTCTTCTTTTGGAGCCTTTCCATGCCAATCTGCTACATTTTCCATAAATGAAACTCCTTTTCCTTTTATAGTTTTTGCAATTATTGCTGTAGGTTTTCCTTTTACAGCTTTAGCTTTATTTAATGCATTTATTATTTGGTTCATATCATGTCCATTTATATTTATTACTTCAAATCCAAAACTTCTAAATTTTTCATCTATAGGGTAGATACTCATTACTTCATCAACTTTTCCATCTATTTGCAAATTATTATTATCAACTATTAAACATAAATTATCTAATTTATAATGGCTAGAAGTCATTGCTGCTTCCCATACTTGTCCTTCTTGCAATTCACCATCTCCACATATGCAGTATACTCTAACTCCTTCATGATCTAACTTTGATGCAATTGCCATGCCATTTGCAACAGATAAACCTTGTCCGAAGTGAACCTGTTGACATATCTATTCCTGGTATATTTCTCATATCTGGATGTCCTTGTAACATTCCATCTATTTTTCTTAATTTTTTTAATTCTTCTCTGTCAAAATATCCTTTTTCTGCTAAAACACTATATAAAGCAGGTGCTACATGTCCTTTTGATAATACTAATCTATCTCTTGAATTAGATTTAGGATTTTTTTCATCTATATTCATTTGATTAAAATAAAGTACTGTTAATATATCTGCTACAGATAATGATCCACCAGGATGTCCAGATTTTGCGTTATATACACCTTCAATAATTCCTATTCTTACTCTTCTAGCTATTTCCTCTAGTTCTTTTATATCAGTAATTTTCAAAAAACTCACTCCTTGCTTTTAAGGAAATAAATATTTCCTAATATCTTTTATACCCTTGATATTTTATATCATAATGAAATTAATTTCTACATTTTTTAAAAAAATTATAACATAATAGGAAAATTGAACTTTCCTATTATATAAAAAAGAACAGAATGGAATCTGTTCTTTTAAAATATTAGTTTTGTGTATATGGTAATACAGCTATGTGTCTTGCTCTTTTTATAGCTTGTGTAATATCTCTTTGATGTTTTGCACAAGCACCTGTTGCTCTTCTTGGTAATATTTTACCTTTTTCATTTATAAATTTTTTTAATTGATCTGCATTTTTATAATCTAATACAAAATCTTTATTACTACACATTACACATACTTTTTTTCTTACTTTTCTAAATCTTGGATTAAAATCATCATCACTACCGTTTCTTCTTCTATTGTTTTTTGAGTTTTGTTTCTTATCTGCCAATTTAGTTTTCCCCCTTTCCAAAATTTGCTAAAGCAAATTTTGTATTATTCACTTTTCATTTTTCACTAACATATTTTCAATATAAAAAGTCAACAATCTATAATTAGAATGGTAATTCATCATCTGAAGATGTCATAAATTCTGAGTTTTCAGATACACTATTCCCAAACGTATTTTCTAAGTTTGATGTGTCTGTTTCTCTCTTACTGTCTGCAAAATATGCTTCTTCTGCTACAACTTCAGTAATATAATGTTTTTGCCCTTGATCATCTTCCCAATTTCTTGTTTGAATTCTACCAATTATTCCAACTTGTTGTCCCTTTTTAAAATATTTACTACAAAATTCTCCTGTTTTACTCCAAGCTACAATATTTATAAAATCAGCTTGTCTTTCTTCTCCCTGTCTTACAAATCTTCTATTTACTGCTAATGAGAAGGATGCCACTAATGTATTATTAGTTTGAGTATATCTTACTTCTGGATCTCTTGTTAGTCGCCCCATTAAAATTACTTTGTTCATAATTTTATTCCTCCTCTTTAACTACTATAAATTTTATTACTTCATCTGTAATTCTGTATATTCTTTCTAATTCAGAAATAGCTTCTGGTTTAGATTCAAATTTGAATATTATATAATATCCTTCTTTATGTTTTTTAATCTCATAAGCTAATTTCTTTTTACCAACTTCTTCTACTGAATTTACTTTACCATTATTATTAATTAAATTTGAGAATTTTTCTATTAAAGCTTTTATGCTCTCTGCCTCTAAATTTGGATTAATAATGATAACACTTTCGTATTTATTCATTATTCTTTCACCTCCTTTTGGATTATAACCCATACTATTTGTATGAGTAAGGAAAAATAGCAATGCTATTTCCAAACATTGCTATTTTATCATATATTTATTACATTTGCAAGTAAAATCTTTGTATTGATATAAAGATTTTTTAAATCTCATGATATACTACTCCAGATTTTTCTACTCCTTTTAAATAGTATATATTTAAATTTGAATCTACTAAATATACATCTGAAGAACTTGACAATTGGTAACTTTGTCCATAATCTTTTCCATAATTAAGAGTTACACCCTCTAGTTTTTCTAAATCAATCTCATAATATTCTATTCCATTAATATTAATTAATCTACTAGTTTTAGGAATTTCGTTATATTTGTTAAAATACAACAATGTTTTATCTTGCAACAATTTAATATCTGCAATCATATTATTATATCTACCAGCTCCATTAGATAAATTCAAACTACGTATTGTAGTCCCAGATAGTATAAGTAATATAATAACAATCATGATTAAAGAAATTAGTGTAATCCCTTTTTTAGAATTTATATTTATCATTTGTTCCTCCATATTTTTATTTTACACTTAAATCTTTAAATGTCAATACATTCATTATTTTTTTGCATTATTTTGTATATTTTTCTTTTTACGTTATATTTTTTATTTTCGTTTGTTACTATTAGCCATAAATAAATTGTTACAAATAATATTGCTATGTTTTCAAAATATAAAATGGTAATGCTAGCTATTCCTGTTAAAATTATAATTAAAATATTTGAAAATCGATTTACTATTTTATCTGCTTTTATACCTTTATATTTTAATCTAATTATTCCCTTTAATATTCTTCCTCCATCTAATGGATATAGAGGAATTAAATTAAATAATGCAATTAAAATATTCGAATATATTATAAGTTCCTTCGTTCTAACATCTATTTGTAAAAATGCTATTACTAAACAAATAATTAAATTTGTTAATGGTCCTGCAATAGCAATAAGAATTTTTTTTATTTCTATTAGTTTTTTATATTCATATGTCTCAAAAATAACGCTTATTCCAAGAGGCATAAAATTTAATGACTTTGGCTTTAATTTTAACAATATTCCTGCTATCATGTGTCCTAATTCATGAATAAATGCAAATAACATTATCCATCCATATATTTCAATTTGATGTGTCAATGCAAATATAATTATAAATAAAAATATTTGCAAATTTACCTTTATTTGCATTAATATCACTTCCTTGTTTGTTTATATTATTCTTTATAAAAAAATCAATATTATATTAGAATTGTAATATTAAATCTGGATCAACATATCTGTTTTCTTTTCTTATTTCAAAATGTAAATGTGGTCCTGTAACATTTCCTGTAGAACCTACTTCTCCAATTGTTTGTCCTTGTGTTATTGTATCTCCTGCTTTCACATATATTGTTTTGCAATGTGCATATACTGTCATTACATCATCATTTACAATTTTTATGTGATTTCCTAAATCTCCGAACACTTGATACTTCTTCTACAATACCAGACATAGCTGCAATGAATACTGTCCCTTCATTTACTGCTATATCAATTCCTGTGTGATTTTTTGGTACTGTTGGAGTTTCTGGATTTCTAGGTCCATATCTAGATGTAATTGTTCCTTTTAATGGTATTATTAATGACTTGCTCGCTAATATGTCTTTAGCATCCTGCTCCATTTGTGAAAGAGTTTCGTTTTCTTCTCCACTTACTTCTACAATTTCTCCTCCTATGTTTTTTTCTTGTGAAATATTATTATCTTCATTACCTGAGTTTTCAATATTATTCTCTAGCTGAGTTGAATCTTGATAATCTCTTTCTTTATTATTTATAAAACTATTTATGTATTGAACACTTTGCTCATATAGCTTTTTAACATTCATATCATATGATAATATTTCATTTGTTTTTTGTATTATATCTTGTGAGAATATATAATTAGTATTTTGAATCATATAAAAAATTGCATATATTACAATGCATATACTTATTTGAAGAAACATCTTTTTAAACATTCCAAAATTTCTTTCATGGGACACATTCACTCTAGCTGATTTTTTATTTGCATTTTGCATTTTTTTTCTATAATATATTTCTTCTGCCCTTTTTATTCTTTCATCTGGACTTAAGGTTTTTTCCATAAAAAAACACCTCTTCCTTTGTAATATACTTTGTCTTAATATATTCAAAGAAAGAAGTGTTTAGAACACCATTATATTATTTGCATTAAATAAATTGTTGTTTGTAAAATATCAATTGATTTCTAGAAAAGGTTATATTTATTTGTTTCTCAGTTACGCGATCCAGCTTTCGTTACATGAAACTGTTGTTGCTTTAGCAACTTACAGGTTCAGTAACGGAATTCGCGTTGGAAACAAATAAATAAACCTTTTCTAGAGAACACTTAATTAAATAAATTACAATTTACCTTAATAAAATACTAGCGAAAAACATTATACCTAAAAAGATTGATATCATTTTTAATCTTTTGCATTTCATCTCTATTTTTTTATTTACCTTTATAGTTTTCTTTTTATCATTTTCAATTTTAGATATATAATTTCCTATAATCATTTCAGCTTCATTTATTATATATTTTTTAGTATTCTGTTTGCTCACCTTTTTACTTTTTTTGTTATTATTTTTATTCTCAGCTATATCTAAACTTTTCATTTTAATATTGGGTTTTAATATAACAATTGCCTCATCTACTATATTAGATGGTAGATTCTTGAGTACTACCATGTTTTTCATACTTTCTGTATCCATTCATATCCTCCTAGAAAAAAATTCTATATATAAATTTTTTCCATTTTTTATAGGATTATACATTTATTACATTACATATTCCTTGTGCTACTGAATCTGCCATATTCATTATTAAATTAAGAGGAATATTCTGTAATAATTTAAAGTTGTACTTTGGATTTCTTAAATCTTTTGATACTATTCCCTTTATACTCATGTCACCAATATATATATTATTCCTATTAAAGCCACTTCCTACATTCATACTATCTCTTGAAACTACAATTCTTCCTATATTTGTTTTATTAGAAAGTGCTGCATCTATTGCAATTAAAAAAGGTTTTTCATATGCATTATTTATATCATATATTATTTTTGATATGTTTTGAGCAGATATTATATTATCTAAGCTTCCAATTACTTTAATATTTTTCTCGCCCTTAAATAACCATTTTAGTTTATATCCAACTAATGGTCCAAAGCTGTCTCCTGTTATTCTGTCTGTTCCAATGCACAAAAAAATCAGCTTTGAAATTTCTAAATCTCTTGTTTTTTCTTTTAAAATTATACTAAAATCTTGCATAAATTTATTATATATTTCTTCCTGGAAAGTCATAATTACTCCTAAATTCACCTTTTATATAATAAATATATGCTATAGAAATTTCTAATAGTCATTTTGTGTAAAAATTAGCATCCTATTTATTTTTTTGTTTTGGAACAATAATTATATTTATATCTTCTGTTTTACTATATTTTTTTATTATATCTTCTGAAAAATTTGCAACTTCATTTGATATAACTATTGTATTATATTTTTGTTCTACAAGTTCTCTTATTTTCTCATCTGTTTTTTCTAAATCACCAACTTCATATACGTCCATTCCTAATCCCTTAAAAATTTTAAAACTTTTATTATCATCTGAAGACTTGAGCCATGATATTTTCATTTTATCACCAATTATATTTTGCTTTATTATTGTAATTTTATTCTTGTTCTTTTGGCAATTTTCTTATTTTGTTTACCACTTCCATACACCATTAATATGAATATATCTAATATCTTGAAAATTGTATGAAGATATTCTTCTACTATATGAATCATAAGTATGTGATGCAATATATATATTATCTAATGTTTTATCGTCTCCAATATTCACAATAATTAAAGTATGTGAAAATATTTTTCCATCAAAACTTAATTGAATTAAATCTCCTTTTTCTAGTTCATCAATTTGTGCTTTATTTCCTCTTGGTCCGACACCCTTATTATTAACTAAAAATTTATATAAATATTCTACACTGGACCATGAAGGGCTTCTATCGTTTAGTGAATTATAATACCATCCTGTGTTTTTAGTATAATTCATAACTCCACTTCCTTCATATATACATTGGGATACAAAACTAGTACAATCACCTCCTATACTATCAAAATTATAGTATTTAGGATTTCTACTATATGACCATTTTTTAGCATATTCTATTGCTTTTGATCTATCATAATTTATTTTTTGCAATCTTATCACCTAGAATATACTATGAAATGAAATTTTTAATGATACATTGTTGTCATTATATACTGACATGTTTTATATCTTAAATTTCTCTGTATAAATTTCCATTTGTATAGTTTTCTCCTTCCAGTCTATCTCCTTCCTTATGAGTATTTACTATGTTTTGTATCTCATCTTCAGTTTCTTCTAAAATATCAATTCTTATAGAATCCACATTTAAATCCTTCCAAGATATTGATGTTGTTTTAGAATTATATATTAAGTTATTGCAATTTACCTTATCTGCGTATACTGGAAATTCAAATCCCATTCTATCTTTTAATCTATATGTCCCTTTTTCGCAAACAGCAGAGCAATTTTTTAATGTTCCAATTGTACAATACTCTGATGTCATTAAAAGAGTCCTCCCATATACAATTACTTCTTTTTTAATATTTCCTGTTAAATTTCTAATACTTTCTTTGTCTAATTCTGGTAGCACAATATATTTTGATATTTGCATATTTTCTAATTCTTTTATTGTATGATTATTTGAAATGTTTAGAGTATAATTTGCAATTAATTTTAAGTCCTTTATTTCATTTTCATACTTTTTTAATATCTCTATATGTGAAAGATTTGATATAACTACTCCTTTTATATTTTTATATAATATATCTCTTAAATTATTTTCTATTACTGCTTCATAATTACCTTTTGTAATTGACGGAAGTAATACATATGTATTAAAACTTTTGCAAATCTCATTTACTTTTTCTTTGTTTGACAAGAAAAAATTAAAAGGAATATATATATTATCAATTCCTGTTAGCTTACTATAATTAATATCTTTTTTTATATTATTTAACAGTATAGATACTTTAACATTTGAATTTTGTTTTTTATTTCCTTTTACTTTTTCTAGTTCTATTTTCTTATTTCTTTTAAAACTGTATACTAATTTACTTTTTAATTCTTCTAATGAATTTCTTCTTATACTATTTAAACTGCTAATTGGGACTATTACATTATCATCCATAGTAGTTTGTATTTCTGTTATCTCAAATGGAGTATTACCTGTTTTAGATAATTGTTCTTCTACTCTCTCCTTATTTATTCCATTGTTATAAGCTTTTTTTACAATTGTATCTTCTGTTTTTATTAATTTTATCTTACTCCATAAATCTTCTATTTCTAGTTTTATTTTTTCATTTTCTTTTAAATATATTTTTGCAACTATTGGTCTCTTTATATTTTCCTTACTAGATATTTGAATTGTCTCTTTATTTAATTTATCTGATACTATTCTATATATTTTGTCTCCCTTAAAAATTTTCCCTTTTATTCTTCCTACTGTTATAACTTGTCCTACATCTGCAGATTTAATGTTATTATTCGATTTCATAAGTTCAGAAATTTTACATGACGAACCATTTATCTCTATACTATCACCTAGATTTAGTTCCTTAGTTAATTTTATTTTTGCATACCCTTTGTTAGAATTATATGCAATAACTTCACCTATTGATATTCCCATATGGTTTGGCTTTATGGTATACATCATATCCTTTCCTAATTTTCCTTTTAAGTACCCGACTGCTAAATCCACCTCTATTGAAAATCTGCATTAATTTTTCTTTGTCTGCCTCATCTACTATGTATTTTTTCCCACTTTCTGCTAGGTCTATATACTTTCTATAAATAGATGTTACAATTCCAACATATTCTTTTGATTTCATTCTTCCTTCTATTTTAAATGATTTTACTCCTGCTTTTATAAGTTCTGGAATAACATCTAATGTACAAACATCTTTTGAACTTAATAAATAACCTTTTTCCTGCTCTTTCCCATCTCTTAATAAAGTATATGGAAGCCTACATGTTCCTGCACATTTACCACGATTTCCACTTCTTCCACCAATCATACTACTCATTAAGCATTGACCAGAATAACTAATACAAAGAGCTCCATGAATAAATACCTCTATATCTATATCAATATTCTTACATATATGTTCTATCTCACCTATTGATAGTTCTCTTGCAAGTACACATCTTGAAAATCCTAAATTCTTAATCTCCTTTGCACCATCTAAGTTATATATTGTCATTTGTGTACTACTATGTACTTCTAAATCTGGAAAAAGTTCCATTACTTTTTTTGCAAATCCTAAATCTTGAATAATAACTGCATCTATTCCAGCATTGTATGCAAATTCTATTAATTTAAGTGCATCATCGAACTCATTATTTTTTATTAATATATTTAAAGTAAAATGCGTTTTTACACCTCTTAATTTTGCATATTCTATTGCTTCTACTAATTCTTGTTTATTAAAATTTCTACTATTTACCCTGGCATTAAATTCTTCTGCACCAAAATATACAGCATTTGCCCCTGTTTGTACTGCAACTTTCAAACACTCTAAATCTCCTGCTGGTGATAATAATTCTATATTACTCATAATTACTCCTTTTCAAATATTATACATTATATTTAATTTAAGGTAAATCATATTCTATATATTTGAAAAATTTATACATTTATGATATACTTTCATGCATAGAAGGAAGGTATTTACGTGGACATATATACTAAAAAATTTGAAATTACATTTACGGATATTGATGAGAATAATAAATTAAGTAATAAAGGAATTTTGAGAATAATGCAAGAAATTGCTGGAATGCATAGTGATTCTCTTGGATATGGTTTAAACGATATGCCTAAAACCGGTTTTGGATGGATCATTTTAAATTGGAAGTTAAAAGTTTTTTCACGTCCAAAATGGAATACAGTTCTTACCGTCAACACTTGGAGTAGAAATAAAACCCCTTTATTTGCATATAGAGATTTAGAAATATATGATGATAAAAATAATTTAGTTGCTATAGCTACTTCAAAATGGGTTTTATTTGATGTTAACAAGCAATCTCTTTGTAAAATCACTCCTGATATAAAAGAAAGATTTCCAGATGTAAGTAAGACAGTTTTTAATGATAAATTTAATGAAAAATTAAAGGAGCCTGAATTTTCTGATTTTGTTTATGAATATAAAATACAAAGAAGAGACATTGATACTAATCATCATGTTAATAATTTAAATTATTTGGATTATGCATATGAAGCTATTCCCGATGATGTATATTTTAATATCAATTTTTCTAATATTGAAATTATGTATAAACATGAAGCAAAGTTTGGAGATATTATTTCAGTATTTTATTCTCATACTAAAGATAATGAATATATCATTACTATTAAAGATGAAAAAAGAAAAAACATTCATGCAATTATAAAACTATTCTAAAAATTTTTGTGGGAACTTTATAAAAAGTTCCCACAGTTAGATTTAATATTAAATTTAATTCTATCTTATAACTATTATTCTATTAATAATTATTCAAGATTATAAATTTCTGTCATTAATACTTTTGATTCATTTTGTATTTTCTTTTTATCTTTTAAATTTTTCTTGTTAGTAAAAATCGGCTTTCCAAATTTTACTGTAACTCGTGAAAAAAACTTTGGTCTTGCAGTTATATATACTGGAATAATAGGTACCTCAAGCATTGATGCAATATATATAGCACCATTTTTAATTTCTCCTCTTTCTTTTTTTGTTTTTAAAACTCTTCCTTCTGGAAAGATTAATAATTTTATTTTATCATTGTTTTTTAGTAACCTTATTGCTTTTTTTACTCCACTTATGTCTGCTCTTTCTCTATCAATTGGAAAAACATTGTGATATTCAAGAAAATTTCCTACTATTTTATTTTTAAATAACTCTGATTTTGCCATACTAAACATATTATCCACTTTTGGAAATAAAAATATAGGATCAAATACTCTTGAATGATTAGGACAAATAAGGCATTTATCGAATTTTTCTAAAATTTCAACATTTTCATATTTAATTCTAAATAATATATGGCATGTTATACCAATTATTAA
Organism: uncultured Clostridia bacterium; assembly: GCA_947623865.1. Classification (GTDB taxonomy): domain Bacteria; phylum Bacillota; class Clostridia; order TANB77; family CAG-508; genus CAG-452. The sequence goes on from CANQIC010000013.1 coordinate 27,619, forward strand.
CTTTCTTATTATATAATACATCTTTACTTCTCTTTTCTAATCTATAAAAGCACCTTTTCCTGCCAAATTCATTACTGTATCATATCCACATTGTTCACAATAATCAAGTGCATCTTTACTATCAAATATTTTTGTTTTTTTTACATCCACTTCTATCCATAAATCTGCTTCTCTTTTTTGATATGAAAGAGATGATCTTCTCATTATTGCTACACAACTTCCCAAACTGGCTCCTGATATAGCCTTTATTTTTATATCTAAATCTTCTAAAGCTCTAATCACACCTATATTTATTGCAGATTTTACTCCTCCTCCTACACAAGCTAATGCTACCTCTTTCATAAAATTACTCCTACCTAATTTACTTTTATTAATACCTCATAAATTCTTTAATTTGATAAAATATATAAAATTCCTTGCTTTTATATATTATATATTACTTTCATATGCATTTCAATATTAAACCATAGATTTACAATGATTATAACTAATTCTTTATTTAACAATTTTCATAATATATAATTGGAAATTCCTGATTACCTATCTAAAATGACTAAATTAATGATTGATGGAAAAGCCTTATACATTCATAGGGCAAATTTCCAAATAATTGATAAAAATTTACTTAAATAATTAATACCTATGAAGCGCAAGTTACATTTATATGTAGCTTACACTCCTTCAAAATTTGTTATCAATAAATACAAAAATAAACCTTCTATATTTATTATTTTAATAAATATAGAAGGTTTATCTTATAAATAAATTTTTTACATTACTTTAATTTATTACAATGCATTCTGATTTTTTACCTAATTTATATGTATTTTAACCTTTATAGGTTTAACCTGCGACCAATAGTCGCTTCTATACATAATTTTATTATATTTTCATGATTATTAAGCACTCTTTAACTCTAATCTTAACTTATCAGCAATCATTGCAATAAATTCCGAATTTGTTGGCTTCCCTTTTGCCGCTGAAATTGTGTAACCAAATATTCTTTCTACTGCTGCTTGTTCTCCTCTTGACCAAGCAACTTCTATTGCATGGCGAATTGCACGTTCTACTCTACTTGGAGTTGTTTTAAATTTTACTGCTATTTCAGGATATAACTGCTTTGTTATTTGATTTATTATATCTATATCGTTTATTACCATCATAATTGCTTCTCTTAAATATTGATATCCTTTTATATGTGCTGGAACTCCTAATTCATGAATAACATTAGTTACTAATGCTTCTAAATTATCTTCATCTTTTTTACTCTGTTCTGAAATTTCTATGTATGGTGCCTTAATCTCCCTGTTTGCCATTCCATTTTGTGAAGGTTGTGGTCTAAAATATCTTATGTCTCTTATTCTTTTTATTAGTAATTCAATATCAAATGGTTTAACGACATAATATTCTGCACCTAAATTTATTGCCTGTTGTGTAATTTTTGCTTGTCCAACTGCTGATAACATTATGCATAATGGCTTTTTACTCATATTTGATGCTGATATTTTTTCTAGTACTCCAAGTCCATCTAAATATGGCATTATAACATCTAATAATACAACATCTGGCTGTGTATTCATTATCATATCACATGCTTCTTTACCATCTTTAGCAATACCAATAACCTCCATATCCTCTTCTTTTTCTAAATAACTAACTAATGTCATTGCAAAATCAGGATTATCATCTGCAATTAAAACTGTAATTTTCTCTTTCAAGTTTATTCCCCCCAAAAAATATATTTGTAAATTTTTTACATTTCGAATTATAATATGTTTTAATAAATATTGCAATAGTTTTTTGGAAATTTTTTCTAATTTTTCTCGAAAGTGGCTATTTATCAATATATTTTTCTTCTAAAATATCGTATTTTAAAAATTTTAAAGGTTTTTTATTGTTATTATTTGTAAAATCATCTAGTTTTTCTTTTGTTATCTCTACAATAACCTCTATATTTTCTAGATATTCTATATTAACAATCTTAAAACTACCTTTACTTGCATAATATTTTAATTGTTCTAATTTATCATATTCTATACATAGTTTTACTTTATATCCTATAATTTTTTCTATATACTCAGTCTGTTCTAAAGCTTTTAAGGTGCTATTTACATATGCTCTTAGCAAACCTCCTGTACCTAATAGTATTCCTCCAAAATATCTAGTAACTATAACTAAAATATTAGATAATCCTTGTTCTAATATTATCTTTAAAATTGGGCTTCCTGCTGTTCCTTGTGGCTCTCCATCATCATTATATTTTACAGCAACTCCTCCGATCTAATGTCTCTATTGCATATGCAAAAACATTATGTTTTGCATCATAATATTTCTTCTTAATTTCTTTTATATACCTATCAGCTTCCTCTGGTGTTTCTACATAAAAAATATGTGCTATAAATTTTGATTTTTTTTCAGTTATTTCTGCTACTACATTATTATTAATTGTTTTAAATTTTTCCATATCCTAATCCTTAATCTTATTTGATTCTCATAAATTGTTGTTTGTTTGATGTTCGGAAAATTCAGGACAGTCCCAAAAATCCCCAAAATTGGTGATTTTTAGGGACAGTCCCTAGGATTTTCCTCTCACAAACAACAATTTAAAGTCCTGCTGTGTATCCGTGTGGACCAAGCTATTTGCAAATTAAATCCACCTGTTAAAGCATCTACGTCTATTATTTCTCCTGCAAAATATAATCCTTTTATAATTTTAGATTCCATTGTTTTTGGATTTATCTCCTTTGTAGTTATTCCTCCTGACGTGATAATAGCCTCTTCTATTGGTCTTATACCATTAATACTAATTTCAAATTTTTTAAGTACATTTACTATTCTTATTCTTTCTTCTTTAGTTATTTCATTTACTCTTTTATATGGATTTATTTTTGTTCTTTCTATTACTGTTGAAATTAGTTTTTGTGGAAGTAATTTATCTAAACTATTTTTAAATTCTTTATTTTTTGCCTCTCCAAAATCTCTTAATATCCTTGCATCTAATTTTTCTTCTGTTAATGCTGGTTTTAAATCTATTTCAAGTTTTATATTTCCTTCTTTTAGTAATTTATCTACATTTTTATATCTTATCAAATGAGCTGATGCACTTAATATTATTGGTCCTGATACACCATAATGTGTAAATAACATTTCTCCAAAATCCTCATATATAACTTTATCATTATTTTTTAGTTTTATTGTAACATTTCTTAAAGATAATCCTTGGAGGATTTTACATTCTTCATTTTTTGAAATAAGTGGTACTAATGATGGTTTTATATTAGTTATAGTATGTCCTAATTCTTTTGCAAGTATATATCCATCACCAGTAGAACCTGTTACTGGATAACTTTTACCACCTGTTGCCAATATTACTTTATCAGCATTTAATTCTTCACCCGTACTTAGTTTTACTCCTTTTATTAATCCATCTTTAATATTTATTTTTTTTACTTCAATATTTGTTAATATTTTAACATTTAATCTTTTTAATATTTTAATTAAGGCATTTAACACATCTTGAGATTTATCAGAAACAGGAAATACTCTTCCTCCTCTTTCTACTTTAGTTTTAACTCCCTCTTGTTCCAATAATTCTATAATATCATTATTATCAAAATTATTTAATACACTATAAAGAAATTTCCCATTACAAGGTGTATTTTCAATAAATCCATTTATGTCTGTACTATTTGTTATATTACATCTACCTTTTCCAGTTATAAGTAGTTTTTTTCCACATGAATTCATTTTTTCAATTATTGTTACTTTATTTCCACTTTTTGCTGCTGATATTCCAGCAAGCATCCCTGCTGGACCACCACCTATTATTATAACGTTGTTCATTTAGATTATCCTCCGTTATAAATTGTAATTTGTTTGATGTTCGGAAAATTCAGGACAGTCCCTAGGATTTTCCTCTCACAAACAACAATTTTTTATTTAATTAAAGCATTGATACTGCTTTCATAACTCCGAATCTTCCCATACTCATATGTGAGTCCACCTTGCATAAATGCAGTATAAGGTTTCCTTATTGGTGCATCACAAGATAGTTCTATTGATGAACCTTGTGTAAATGCTCCTGCTGCCATTATAACTTGATCTGTATATCCTGGCATATCCCATGGCTCTGGAACAGATGATGAATCTATTGGAGATGCAGCTTGTATACCTTGACAGAATTTTATTAATTTTTCTTTATCTCCAAATTCTATTGTTTGAACAATGTCCGATCTTTTATCATTATATCTTGGCTCTACACTATATCCTAATTCCTCAAGTATTTTACTTGCAAATATAGCTGTTTTTACACTACTGGCAACAACTTGTGGTGCCAAAAACAATCCTTGCAATATTTGTTTATTTATTCCTAAACTCGGTCCAACTTCTTTGCCAAGTCCTGGTGCTGTTAATCTTTCACTTGCTAGTTTTACTAAATCTTTTTTCCCTACTATATAAGCCCCATTCGGTGCTATTCCACCACCTAAATTTTTTATTAGAGAACCAACTACAATATCTGCTCCTACTTCAGTAGGTTCTTTTTTTTCTACGAATTCACAATAGCAATTGTCTATCATTACAACTGTATCTTTGCTTATTTTTTTTATTAGTTTTATTACTTTTTCTACCTTTTCTAAATCTATAGTCTTTCTTAAAGAATATCCTCGAGAACGTTGTATTTCCACTAATTTCACATTACTCTTTTTTAATCTTTCTTCTATTGCCTTATAATTAAAGTCATTATCTACTAAGTCAATTTGTTCGTAATTTATGCCATAGCTTATTAAAGAACCATTATTTTCTTCTATTCCTATTACCTCATCTAATGTATCATAAGGTTTACCTGAAATACTAATTAAAGTATCTTTTGGCCTTAGTATTCCAAATAATGCTGTAGAAATTGCATGCGTCCCTGATATAAATTGAGTTCTTACTAAACTATCTTCTGCTTTAAAAATATCTGCAAATATTTTTTCTATAGTATCTCTACCAATATCTCCATACCCATATCCTGTTGTTCCATTAAAGTGCATTTCTGATAAATTATATTTTTGGAAAGCCATCAACACTTTTAAACTATTAAATTCTGCTATTTTTTCCGTTTTGTCAAATATTGGTTTTAAATCTTTTTCTACTTTTTTTGATAAATTTATAATGTCATCTTTTATTCCAAATTTTTCGTACATAAAAAACTCCTTTTATTTAAGTATTCAGGCGGACAATTAAGTCCGCCTTTATTTTTTAATCATCAGTTTCTTCTTTATCTTCATCCTCATCTTCGTTAGTTTCATCTTGTTCTTCTATATTATTTCTACAAGCTTTTACCCATATTATTCTTTTGTCTTCATATTCTTCAATTTTATATGTTACTTTATCTGTCTCAATTATTGGATTTTCATTATCTAATGGTATTCTTCCTAATTTCTCTATTAAGTATCCTGATAATGTATCATATTCTCCCTCAGGAATCTCAACATTTAAAATCTTTCTTAAATCATGTATAGATACACTTCCACTTATCATATATGTGTTATCATCTATTTTCTCATAGTCATTTTTTTCATCATCATATTCATCAAATATGTTTCCTACTAACTCTTCTATTATATCCTCCATTGTAACTAATCCTGCTGTTCCACCATATTCATCTAACACTATTGCCAACTGATGTTTATTTCTTTGTAAATCTTTAAATAATTCATTTATTTGTTTATTTTCGGATACAAAATATGCTTCTCTTAGTAAATTAGATATTTTTGCTTTTTCTTTTTTATTAACATTTGCAAGTAAATCTTTTATAAATAACATCCCTACAATATTGTCAATATTCTCCTCATATACTGGTATTCTACTATATCTGTATTCACATTCATCTAAATCTTCTAGTATACTCTTTACATTAGAATTTATATCAATTGCATAAATATCTTTTCTGTGTATCATTATTTCAGACACAACTTTATCATTAAACTCAAACACATTATTTATAAGTTCTTTTTCTTCCTCTTCGATTGATCCCTTTTCTTCTCCAACATCTACCATCATCCTTATTTCTTCTTCTGTAACTGTTTCTTCATCAGTTTCAGTTATCCCAAATAATCTTGATATTCCATTTGTAGAAGATGTAAGTAATTTTACAAATGGTGCTGTGATAATAGATATTGCCCTAACTATTCGTATTGTAGCAAATGCTATTTTTTCGCTATTTCGCATAGCTAACCTTTTTGGTACTAATTCTCCAAATACAAGAGAAAAATATGAAAGTATCATTGTAATTATAATTATTGATATACTTCTCCATACGGATAATCCTAATGGAATTAAGCTTTCTAATACTGGTGCTAAATCATCTGCAAATGCATCTGCTGCAAATGCACTAGATAAAAAACCTGCAAGTGTAATTCCTATTTGTATTGTAGCCAAAAATTTACTTGGCTCTTTAAGCATTTTCTTTATTTGTTTTGCTTTTTTATTACCTTCTTTTGCTTGTTTTTCAATTTTTGCATCATTTATTGAAATAAATGCTATTTCAGTTGCTGCAAAAAATGCATTTATAAAAATTAATATGGCTAGTACTATAAGTTGCGTTGCCATTAATTTATCTCACTCTTCCCTTCTTTTTATGTAATTTTACATGAAATATTATATATTGTATGTAAATAAATGTCAAGGAAGGCTCTACAATTACATACCTGTTTTAGGAAGTTTTACTTCTATTTTACTTTCACTATTTTTAACACTAAGTTCTGTCTCTTTTTTATTAACATCTATATTTGGTTCTTCTTTAGAATTAACTACACTAACAGTTGCTTTTTCATTAAGATCTAAATTGACTTTAATAAGTTTATTATATAATTCATATCCTTCTAATGTTCTAGTTTCTCTAATGTAATATGTACCTGGTAATAAATTATCTATTTTTATTTGTCCATTATCATCAGTTATAAGTCCAGTATATAGTACATTCTTATTTTTATCTAATAATTCAAATTCAACTCCTTTTAAATTATTTAATCCTGTGTCATCTTTTTTTACAATTATTATTTTTGTCTCATTTTTCGTATAATATACCTTTTTTGCACCATTTCCATCTTCATATGTATAACCAGTTAATGCATAATTTTGCAAACTACTGTCTCTTGATTCTCCATATAAAACTGGTTTTGTGGCAACTTCTCCTGATACATTAATTGTAAAATTTCCATCTTTTGTTATATTTGTTGTTGGTATTAATATTTTAAACTCTTCATTTGCTTTAAATTCCTTTTTTTCACTATTATTTTTATCTGTTATTTTAATACCTTCAATATCTAAATTTTTAATTTCTACTACATATTTACTAAAACTAGCATTTGCTGATACAGCAAAAGTTTGTGATACGTATTTGTTATCTAAACTATCAATTTGCCATAAACTATTTTTTTGTTTTATTGTAAGTTCTGATGATACTTTTGTAGCTTTAGAACTTCTTGCGTTTTTTACTATTTGCTTTAAAGCATTTAGAGTCCTTTCACCTGATTTACCATATTGGCTATTAGCCGAATATTCACTTACATCCCTATTTGTAAGCATGCAGTATACTGCTTGCTTTGTTGCTAAATATGCTTCTTCTTCACTTTTGCAACCTAATTCTGATATTGTTTTATATGGATAGCCATTTATAATAGCTCTCCATACCATTACATTATTTACTAACTTATTTACATCAACTGTTTGGGGAGTTCCTATTTCTACACCCGGTAGATCCCTATTCATACAATATGCAGGATACTCTTTACCATTTATTTTATATACTGCCATATGTGTATGTATTCCTAATTCATTCCATATAAGTAAAGCATCTGTTTTTTTAGTTGCATATATGTATGCACTATCTATTGGTGTTGTAGCACTACTTTTTATTGGTATTAAATTTATTAATATTACTATTAAACTAATTATTATTGATATTTTTCTCTTCAAAATTATTCCTCCTTTATTTCTATTCCTTGTATGCAAAGTCTTTGATTTGCTTTGTTCTCTACACAAGTTATTAATGTTATTTTATTTTCTTTTGTTTTTTGCAAATACGACCAATTTGTATCTTCTATGACTGTAATTATTTCTACAGTATATGTCTTTATTCCATATTTAGTTTTATATATTATTTTATCTCCTTTCCTTAGCTTTTTAAGTTTTGAGAAATAATTAATAGGATATCCTCTATTATGAGCTGCAAGTCCCACGTTTCCTTCCCATTTAGAGGTGTTTTCAAAATGTCCTACATATTCCATCATTACTTCTTGACTTGTTCCTTCAGATATTGGAGCTACTAAATTTATTTTTGGAATCTCAACTTGCCAAATTTCTTCTTCATCACCTTCTTTTGTTATTTCTGATTCTTCTTTTGATTGAACTTTTTTCATGATTTCTTTGTTTTTATATTCGTTATTTATTTCTATTATACCTATTGTTTTAGCTTTTAAATAATCGTATACTTCATTTAATTTATTTATTGAAACCTCAAGCACTATAAAAATACATAAAGATATTATTAAAGAAATCACAAAAATATTTCTACTAGTATAATTAATCAGATAGGCATCACCTCTTAAATATTAAATTTTATAAATTTGGATTTTAAAAAGATAAAAACTTTTTAAGATATAAATTTGATTTAAATTGCAAGATCTGCAATTTAGAACATTTTTATTTTACTACCTTGATTAATATTTGTAAAGAATTTTCCATCGACAAATTTTGACAGTTACTAGAACAACAATAAAAAATTAAGAGCTTTCATCTAGAAAGCTCTTAGTTTACACTATATATTTCTATATCTTCTATATGCAACATATGAAATTCCTGATATTATTGTTAGTAATACTATTGAAACTCCTATAACTCCACTTCCTGTATATGGTAACTTGTCTTCTGCTTCTGTATTTGCCCCTGTTTTTGTTACACTTCCACTGTTTGTACTGTTTCCACTTTGACTACTGTTATTCGTATTATTGCTATTCGAGTTGTTATTATTTTTGTTGTTATTTCCATTATTACCTGAATTATTATTAGAATTGCTGTTACTCGAGTTGCTATTTCCTGAGTTATTACTGTTTTGGCTGTTATCTCCTGTATTGTTGTTACCTGAATTATTATTACTATCTGCTACTATTTCTACTTCATATGTTGTTGTTTTT
>CANQIC010000014.1 GCA_947623865.1 uncultured Clostridia bacterium
TTAACAGGAATTGTAGATAGATTTAAACTTACAGATATTTGGAAAGAAGGAGGAATTTCAAAACCTATTGAGTATGCTCTTTTGACAAATGAAATATATAAAGAATGGTCTGGCATGAAAGCTAGTGAATATAAGAAATTTAAAGGAATAAGGAAAGAGTCGTTGAGAGATAATATGACAGATATAGAAATTGCACTAACAAATGTTGGAGAAATAGCTACAAGAGATATTGCAAAGGCAGAAAATCCAAAAGGGTTAAAAGAAAATTTAAATGTTGCTAAAAGAGGTGGAGGAGTAGCAAAAGGAACAAGAAATTTATATGAAAAAGAAACAAAAAAGTCAGCGATTTCTAATAAAAATAATTTAAAATATAGATATATAGAAAATACAAAACAAATTGAGGATAAAGAAAGTAAAAATAATGATAATATTAAATGACACACATTAAAAAATATGTGTGTCATTTAATATTAGTTAAAAATGAATTACTCTGTTTTTTTGTAAAATACGGCAAATACATCATCATCAATAGTTATAGTGTCAATGTAATTGTGATTATCAATTTCAAAATCATTATACTTACAATTCACAATAATAAATTGAAACCTTGATGAGCCGTTAGTAGTAGAACTATCATCATCAGTACTAAACCATTCTGATGGAGCCATAAAATTAAATAAAATCAAAGGCCCATTGTTTACCGACTGTACAGACAAAACTTTTGAACACGTAGGCAGGTTAAATTCTAAAGTGTTTACCTTTTTATCTGCATCAATTTTTAGTTTAACTTGAGCAATTTTCATTTTTTTCATGGTAAAAACCTCCTATAATTTTTTATACTTCGGAGGTAATGCCTCCGAAATATCGGATGGCATTAACATAAATTTACCATCAAAATAAATTATACCATAATTTTTTATAAAAGTATATACAACAAGGCAATTTTATATGCATCCTTTGATCTGCACTAAAAAACAACAATTGTGTTGCATTTTATTGTTTATATATAAAAAATATTTTAGGTATTGAATTATATTGCCTATTAAAGTTGATAACTTATGTATTAGCAATTTTTAATTTCATTAAAACTTGCTTTTCTTATGTAAATATGATACATTAATATAAAGCTGCATTGTCAGTTAATAATTATAAAGGAGGGGAGAAAATGAAACGGAGGATTTTATCAATAATCTTAATGATTATTTTTGTATCTATGACATTAATATATTTATATGCATCCATTACTGATAGAGAAAATCGGGGATTATTAATTATCTCAGCAATAGTTTCTTGCATTCTATGTATCATTTTTGTGCTGAAGAGAAAATCTGATTTTTTACAATTGTTTTTTAGAAAAATTTTTGGATTTTGTATAGTGTTCTCTATTTCTATAGGGATTAATTGTTGGAATGTACTAACTATTTTTCCTACAGTAGTTTATTGTGTTAGTTATGTCATATATGAAAAAATCGAGAGAGAATACAATAAATAACCGTTTCAAAAAGCACAGTATTCAAAATGAAACTGTGCTTTTCCCATTTCTATACTTTTTTTAGTTTTTCTAAATAAACAATTGAAAAGTATAAATTAATAATATATAATTAATAAAAATCACACATAATATAAATAGGAGGTATAAAATGAGTGATAATGTAAACATTGAAGAAATGATTGACAAATTAGTAAAAAATGCTAATAAAGCTTTAGAAGAGTATATGAAGTTAGACCAAAAACAAATAAATGATATAGTATATAATATGTCACTTGCAGGTCTAGATCATCATACAGAACTCGCAAAATTAGCAGTAGAAGAAACAGGAAGAGGAGTGTATGAAGATAAAATTATAAAAAATATATTTTCAACAGAATATATTTGGCACTCTATAAAATATGAAAAAACAGTAGGAGTAGTTGAAGAAAATGAATTAGAAGGATATGTAGAAGTTGCAGAACCAATAGGAGTAATTGCAGGTGTAACACCTGTTACAAATCCAACATCTACAACAATGTTTAAATCCTTAATTTGTGCTAAAACAAGAAATCCTATAATATTTGGATTCCATCCATCAGCACAAAAATGTTCTGTAAGAGCTGCAGAAATTTTAAGAGATGCTGCAATAAAAGCAGGGGCACCAAAAAATTGTATACAATGGATTGAATTTCCATCAATAGAAGCAACCAGTACACTTATGAATCATCCAGGAGTATCATTAATACTTGCAACGGGTGGTTCAGGAATGGTAAGAGCTGCATATAGTTGTGGAAAACCGGCTTTAGGAGTTGGACCAGGAAATGCACCATGCTATATAGAAAAAACAGCAAATCTAAAAAGAGCATGTACAGATTTAATGCTTTCTAAAACATTTGATAATGGAATGATATGTGCATCTGAACAGGCAGTTATAGTAGACAACGAAATACATGGAGAATTTGAGAAATACATGAAAGAAAACAATTGTTATTTCTTAAATCCAGAAGAAACAAAAAAAGTATCAAATTATGTAATAAATTCTGAAAAGCAAGCTGTAAATCCAGAAGTAGTAGGAAAATCAGCTGACTGGATAGCAAAACAAGCAGGAATATCAGTTCCTGAAAAAACAAAAATATTAATAGCAAAATTAGATGATGTAGGACCAGATTATCCATTATCTAGAGAAAAACTATCACCAGTACTTGCATATTTTATTGTAAAAAGCCATAAAGAAGGATTTGAAAAATGTAGAAAGATGCTAGAATTTGGAGGACTTGGGCATTCTGCTATAATCCATAGTGAAGACAATGAAATAATAGAAAAATTTGGTACAGAAATGAAAGTAGGAAGAATTATAGTTAATTCTCCATCATCACAAGGGGCAATAGGAGATATATATAATACAAACACACCATCACTTACTTTAGGTTGTGGTTCATATGGAAAAAATAGTACAACTTCAAATGTATCAACACAAAACTTAATAAATAAGAAAAAAATTGCGAAAAGGAGAGTTAATATGCAATGGTTTAAAATTCCACCAAAAATTTATTTTGAAAAAAATGCAATACAATACCTAGAAAAAATGAACAATATATCAAGAGCATTTATAGTAACAGACCCAACAATGTTAAAATTAGGATATGTTGATAAAGCTTTATACTATCTAAGGAAAAGAGAACAATATTGTCACTCTAAAATTTATTCAGATGTAGAACCAGATCCAGATGTAGATACAATAATGCGTGGAGTAGAAGAAATGAAAAACTTTAATCCAGATGTAATTATTGCAATTGGAGGAGGTTCAGCAATAGATGCAGCAAAAGGTATGTGGCTATTCTATGAGCATCCAGATGCTACATTTGATGGATTAAAACAAAAATTTATGGATATAAGGAAAAGAGTAGTAAAATTTCCTAATTTAGGAGAAAAGGCAAAATTTGTTGCAGTACCAACTACTTCTGGAACAGGAAGTGAAGTAACAGCGTTTTCAGTAATAACAGATAGAAAGAATGGAAATATAAAATATCCATTGGCAGATTATGCATTAAGACCAGATGTTGCAATAATAGATCCTCAATTTGTTCTTTCACTTCCAAAGAGTGCAACAGCAGATACAGGTATGGACGTATTGACACACGCTTTAGAAGCATATGTATCTAATATGGCAAGTGATTATACAGATGGATTAGCTCTTCAAGCAATTGATATAGTATTTGATTACTTAAAAAGAGCATATGATAATGGGGAAAATGATATTGAGGCAAGAGAAAAAATGCATAATGCAAGCTGTATTGCAGGAATGGCATTTACAAATGCATTCTTAGGATTAAATCATAGTATGGCACATAAATTAGGTGGAGAATACCATATACCACATGGAAGAGCAAATGCAATTCTACTTCCTTATGTAATAAAATATAATTCTCAAAAACCAACAAAATTTGCAGCATTTCCAAAATATGAATATTTTATAGCAGATAAAAAATATGCAAAGGCAGCAAAATTTGCTGGAGTAGCAGGAAAAACTGAAGAAGAAAGTGTAAACAATTTAATAAAAGCAATAAGACAATTAATGAAAGATTTAAATATGCCAATGTCAATAAAAGATTGTGGAATAGAAGAAGATGTATTCATGGCAAATTTACAAGGATTATCAGAACGTGCGCATGATGATCAATGCACAGGTGCAAATCCAAGATATCCATTAGTTGAAGAAATAAAAGAAATATACAGAAAGGCTTATTATGGGGAAGAAGTTTAAAAAATAAAAATGACACCACAATAGTGGTGTCATTTTTTGTATGGAGTATTCAAGTTTGAATTAGACAGTAAACGAAATAAAACCGAGTTGTAATTTATCGGGATGATTAGGCTTAAATTTCTTCACTCTTGCTTTAACCTTTGAACCATAAGGAATTTTTATTCCTTTAATTGGATTTATTATTGCAGTAGTACTAGGATTAAAAAATGCATAATATCCATCCTCATCTTCATTTACTGGATTTAATGAAATTACCTCTATAATATCACCAGGAGTCAAATACTTTGAAACATTATCAAATAAATTCTTATGATTTAGTGATACTCGATATTTTTCAGAATTAGTTGAAATAATTTCTGCATCAATTGATTGACCAACAGTAAAGCCTATATCTTTAGGATTATTTATTTGGGTCAAAGAGAGTTTTCTATTATGAATAAGACTATTAATTCCATGACCAACATCAACAAATAATCCATAATCGACAATACTTGTTATTAAGCAGGAAACAACATTACCCTTAAATTGTTCAATAAGATTAAACGATTTAAGCATATTTGCTTTCCGAGACAAAATAATTGTATTATCATCAGATATTTTTCGTACACATACACAAATAGTTTTTCCAAAAAAGGAATAAACCCAAGGTGAAATACTATTGTTCGTACGAATAACTGGATAAATAGAGAATTCATCCAATGGAATCTCACCATTAAAGGAATTTCCTAAATCAACCCTAAGGCATTTCTTACTAAAGTTCAAATTAAGTACTTTAGCAACTAAGAAATTGCCAGTTTTTTTTGCCCGAACAATTTTATCTAAAGACATAGAGCTGTCTAAAGAGTAATAGCTTTCAGGCATGAGCTTTTTAAATTCGTCTTTTTTACCTTTGTTCATTATAAAACCTCCAATAAATTTAATTAGTAGCACATTATGTTACTATAAACATTATATCATATATTTTCTTATTGTCAAATTAGAAAAAATAAAAAACAGTAACACAATTTACATACTTTGCATACTATATCGTATAACATATAAAATAAGGAGGTAAGCATTATGCCAGATGAAAGAAATTGCGGATGCAATAACGGAATAGGTGGATTATTTGGAGGATGTGGAGATGACTGTTCAATATTATTCTTTATAATAATATTCTTATTGTTATTCACAAACTGCGGATGTAATAGAGGATGCGGATGCAACTAGTACTTAATTTAAAATTTTAAGGCTTTGAAATTATTTTCAAAGCCTTAATTTTTGCTTATATAATAAAAAGACAAAAACTTTAAAAATTCTAGTATTTTTTTACTTTTTTCCTTGACTTGTTTTTTTGCTTACGATATACTTTAACTATATAAATCACATACAATTAATACGAAAGAGGAGATAAAAATGCAAAGATATATTTCTAATAAATTTAATAAAAAAATTCTATGTATTTTAATTCTTTCTATTATGATATATATAATCTTTGGTTTCATTCCAAAACTAACAACAAAATCATATGCGAAAACCTATACATATAGTAAAGCAAATTCAAATAGTTTACCATCAAATTTTGAAAAAACATATCCAGGATATAAAACACTTTTACAAACTTTAGCAAAAGCTCATTCAAAGTGGACATTTAAATTGTATGAAACAGGTTTAGAATGGGAAACAGTAATAAATAATGAATATGTAGGACACAGAGGATCACCTAAAAACTTATCTCCAAGTAATTATCCTAAAGGATGGATTTGTACTATATGCAATGAAAAACCATATGATACCGGAAGCTGGAGATGTACATCTAGAAATGCTATAGAATATATGATAGACCCTAGGAATAGCATAAATGAAAGTGATGTATTTCAATTTCAAGAGCTATCGTATTCAAGTAGTAAAACTACTTCTGCTGAAAAAAGTGCCATACAAAAAATGGTAAAGGGAACATTTATAAATAGTGATGCATGTGTAAATGCTATATTAGAAGCAGCAGTAAAGCATAAAGTTAGTCCATATCATATTGTTGCAAGAATTATACAAGAACAAGGAACCAAAGGGTCAACATTAGGACTAGGAATAAAAAGTGAAGGAAAAACTTATTATAATGTATTTAATATTGGGGCAACAGGAAATACATCAGAAAAAATAATAGATAATGGACTAGCTAGAGCAAAAAAAGAAAAATGGACTAGCTTAGCTGCATCAATAATAGGTGGTACAGAATTTTTAGCAACAAACTTTATATCTCTTGGACAAAACACATTATATTTTCAAAAATTCAATGTAGTTAATAAAAATAATTTATATGGAAATCAATATATGCAAAATGTATTGGCTGCTCAAAATGAAGGAACTTCAATTAGAAGTGATTACAAAGATTATGGGATATTAGAAGGACCATTTACTTTTATAATACCATTATACAAAAATATGCCTTCAAAGGCATGTGCAAAACCTTCAAATACTTCTGTTAAAGAGACTGGAGAATCTGCATATATAAATGCAAATGGAGGGTTAAAACTAAAGGATGCACCAAATGGAAATACAATTGTACTTGTACCTAAAAATACTAAAGTATTAATAACCAAAAGAGCAACAAAAAAAATAAATAGTTATTATTGGGATAGAGTTTCTACACCATATGGAACAGGCTATATGGCAAGGGAAGCTGATGACGGAAGTAAAACATATTTAGTACCAATAAAACAATATAAAATAAGTGGAAGTAATATAATAGTTGCACCAGGGGCAACAATAAAAACCATATCAGGTGCAAAAAATCAAAGCAAAACGTTTGGAACAGGAGCAAAAATAACTTTTGAAGGAAAAACATATGCACTAGTAATACTAGGTGATGTAAGTGGAGATGGAAAAATAACACCAGCAGACTATGTTACTGTAAAAAACAAAATTATGGGTGTTACTTCAATGAATACTATTAAACAAAAATCAGCCGATGTAAACCGAGATGGAAAGATAAGCCCAGCAGATTATGTAAGTATTAAAAATCATATAATGAATGCAAAAAAAATAAGTATTTGATATATAATCTTGTATAATTAATTGCTTAAACAAAGGAGAGAAAGTTTAAATGAAAAAAAATACTTTAAATAAGATATTATTTATAATATTAGTAATTGTTTTAATGTGGTTGCTAATGACTATTAAATCATATGCCAAGACTAGTATAAGTATAAGTACATCAAAATCTAAAGTAGCGCCAGGAGGTACATTTACGGTTACAGTTTCTGCTAAAGGAGCTGGAATGGTAACTACTTCTGTTAGCAATGGATCAGGTGGAAAAACAGATTTTTTAGATAATAGCTCTTATTCTTTTACATGCACAGCTGGTTCATCAGGAAGTGTAACAATATATGCATCTGGAACATTAGGAGATTATGCAACAAATAAGGATACAAATAGATCTGCATCGAAAACACTAAAAATTGTTAGCAATTCAGGTGCAGGGACATCAGGAGGAGGTAGTTCTGGTAGAAAAAGTTCAAGTAGCTCATCGGGAAGTAGTTCAAGTGGAGGATACTCAAGTAATAATTCTAATAAAACTACTCCAGAAGAAACAGAAAAATCAAGTGATAGTACATTAAATGGATTAACAGTTAAAGAAGGAAAAATTACTCCTGAATTTAAAAAAGATGTAAAAGAATATGCTTTAACTATTCCTTATGAGACTTCAGAAATTAATGTAACTGCAACACCAACTGATTCAAAAGCAACAGTAAATGTTAAAGGAAACAAAAAATTAAAAGAGGGAGAAAATACAGTTACAGTAGTTGTTACTGCAGAAGATGGAAGTACATCAAATTATACAATAAAAGTAACTAGAGCAAGAGTTCCAATTGCACTAAAATCTCTAATAATAAAATATGAAAATCAAAATGGAGAATTAATAGAAACACCTTTAAATCCAACATTTGCTTTTAATACATTAGAATATACTTTAGAAGATTTAGAATATTGGGTTGAAAAATTATCGATAGGAGCTGTTCCAAATATTGAGGGTGCAACAGTAGATATACAAGGAGCAGATAATTTGCAAATAGGAGAAAATACTATAACTATTACTTTAAAAACTATTGAAGATCAAAAGAACTTAAAAAAAGGAGAAGAACCAAAAGAAGAAACTATTAGCTATACCATAAAAGTTAATAAAAAGAAAGAACCAACATTAATGGCAAAGATATCAGATTGGTTTAAAGGAGTTATGGGAACAGTATCGACTTGGTATGGACAAAATGAAGAAAAAGTAATACTAGGTGCTTTGGGTGTATGTATAGTAGCACTTCTTGGATTATCAATATATATAGTTGTTGACTATAACAAATATAAAGATGTAATAGAAAAAGCAAAAAAAACTGTGGAAATTAGTTCAACAGAAAATATAATTGAACAAATTCATAAAAATTCTGATAATGTTAAAGAAAAATATGTAGATGACGAAAAAAATGATAAATTAAAGGGTGGGAAACATTTTTAAAGTAAAAAATAGAAATAGATATAGATATTTATTTGTCTGTTTCTATTTTTTGTAATATTTTGTCGAACGGTTTTTATTGACAAACTTATTAAGAATGGTATAATATTGCATTGTAAACAAAAATATTTGATATTATGTTAAATTTATGCTATAATATAGATAGTGTTATTTTCTAATATATGGGAATACTATATATTAGAAAGAGGTGTATATTATGAGACATATATTTAACATAAAAAGGAGAATAATGAAAATGATTGGAGTAAAAAAACAAGAAAAAGAAAATGTAAATATTGTATCTAATATAAAGCCTGAATGGGAAGAATTATGTAATGAATGTTCATCAATTGCGAAAACTGTAGGATGGACCAAAAAAGATAGTAGAGAATTACTGAAGAGAGTGAGAAATGAGTCGAACTCAGTTAGATAACTGTATTGATGTAGTAGTTGATACAAACACATTAGTAGATGCAATTTTTCATGAAGACACAGAATGTCAAGATTTATTTCAATATAAACATGATGGCGAAATTCGTTTTTGTATGAATATAAGAACTTTTCAAGAAGCTTTTAGAATATTTGCAAGAACATTGGAAGAAATTGATAAAAAAGCAAAAAAGAAAAAGGTAAAAATTACAAAATTAGAATATAACAATTTGTTTTATAAACTATCAAATGCACTATGGGAAATAAGAAAAATAGATGGAAAAACTAGAACTAATTATTGTTTGGAAGATCCAGAAGATAATAAATTTATAGATTGTTGTATAGATGGAAATATAAAATATTTGGTAACAAGTGATGAACACTTACTAAAATTAAAAGAGCATGAAGAAATTCGTAAAAAAGGAATAGAAATTATGGATCCACATAGCTTTTCGATAGAACTATTAAGATTAAAATTTCAAAATAATTATAGAAAATAAAGGCTAGTAAATAAACTGAACTTTTAGAGTTTACTTAAAAAGCTAGTCTTTTTTTACGCAATCTTTTTTTGATAAAAATAAAGAATTTATATAAATATGCGAAACTTTTATCTTTCTATCTGAACATCAAAATTGAAACTAACCTCAAAGAAAGACTATTTAGGTGATGTTTCTTTATTTTCGAACAAGTAAGTATTGAAAATTAAAAATGAGTATAGTATACTAATTAAGATTAATAAATGCTTCCATAGCTCAGTTGGTAGAGCAACAGATTCGTAACCTGTAGGTCGGCGGTTCGATTCCGCCTGGAAGCTCCAACGACGAATCTGTTCGGACTTTCTAGGAACAGTAAATACAAAATCAATCAGAATTAAACTGGTTGATTTTTTTGTTTGTAAAAAGAGCATTATATATTACATTTTGTTTAAAAATCAACAAACATTTACAATTTACATAAAAACTGTTATAATTAAACTGAGTACATTGAAAATTTAGAAAAAATCCAATTTTAACTTTTATAAGGAGGACTATATATGTTATTACCTATTACTAATTACAAAAATGAAATTATTGAGGCAGTTCGTAATCATTCTTTTACGATTGTATCTGCTGAAACAGGTTCTGGTAAATCTACTCAGATTCCACAATATTTGGCTAATTATTATAGCCAAGTAGTTGTAACTGAGCCCCGGATTATGGCAGCGAAGACCCTGGCTAAGCGCGTAGCAGAAGAAATGGGCGTAACACTTGGAGAAGAAGTGGGATATAGGACAGCTTATGACAAGTGTTCTTCTCCTACTAGCAACATTTTATATTGTACCGATGGACTTCAACTTATTAGGACAATATTCAGTGAAGATAATAAAACTGAAAATGTTTTGATAATAGATGAAGCTCATGAATGGAATCTCAATATTGAGACTCTTATTGCATGGTGCAAATTTATGCAAAAAAAATGGAATACTAAAGTTGTAATTATGAGTGCAACTTTAGACACTGACGGGCTTGCTAATTTTTTGGGCGAAGATGTTGCAGTGTTAAATATACCAGGAAATTTATATGATGTTGCAATAGAAGAAAGACCTAAATATGCATTAATTGGTACTATTAAAGAAAATATCAATGATGGCAAAAATATTTTGGTTTTTGTTGCGGGCAAAAAAGAAATTCATAGTGTTATTGAAGATTTAGAACAAGAAAAAGCAACAGTTTTGCCCTTACACGGAGAGATGGATTGGGATGACCAAAAGAAATGCTTTGAGCATTATTCTAATCCAAAGGTTATTGTAGCAACAAATGTTGCACAAACATCTCTTACAATACCAGATATTGATGTTGTTGTTGATACTGGCGAGGTAAGAATCTCAATTGCAGAGAATGGGATTCAGGGATTATTTTTGAAAGACATTAGTCGTTCTGACATTGCACAACGTAAAGGGCGTGCTGGCAGAACAAAAACTGGAAAATATTTTTTATGTTCTGATATTCCTATGAAATATCGGAATAAATATTCTATTCCAGAAATTCAAAGAAGTATTCTGGATCGTGTTGTTCTACAGCTGGCAACAATTGGCTTAAAGGCTGAAGAACTTAAGTTTTATCATCAACCTGAGAGTAGAGCTATATTGAAGGCCAAAAAAGAACTTACTGTCATTGGAGCACTTTATGATAATAAAGTAACAGAACTTGGACACAAGATAGTTAAAATGCCTATTTCTGTTCAGCTTGCCCGAATGATAGTAGAAGCAGAAAAAAGTGGCGTAACAGAGCAAGTCATGTATGTCGCAGCAATTATTGAAATGGGAGGTCTTCTTGCCAAAGAAGGTCATTATTATGATTTTACCTCAGAAAAGGAGAGTGATTTGCTAGCTGAACTTGATGTATGGAATTCCATAAATAAGATGGAGCATATCGATTTCAAAGAGCTTGGAATTAAAAAGAAAAGTTTCTTTAAAATTAAAGAGCACATCCAAAAGTTAAAAGAAACTTTATATGGTATTGTTGAAATTACAAATAACGACAATAGAGAAGCTATTGTAAAATCTTGTCTGTATGGGTTGGTTTCACATATATATGTAAAAGACTGCGATAGATATCGTGGTGAAGATAGAACCGAACTCCAGCTTGATAGAAACAGTTGTATACCAAGTAATTCACAACTTATAGTCGGTATACCAAAAACAATCGAGTTCAAAAATCATTATGGGTGGACTAATTCTTTAAAATTAGTGAGCTTTGCAAGCAAAATTGATGTAAATACATTATTTGAGCTTGTACCAAATAGCATTATTAAAGAAACACGTCTACGTTATTCTAGGGGTATGGATGCAGTTGAAATTACTACTATAAGGAGCTTTGCAGGAATTGTAGTAGATACTGAAATAAATTATGACAAAAAACATCCAGAATATGCTGAACTTAAATCAAAATATGAGGAAGAATTAAGTCATAACAGTAGTTCTATTACACATAATTCTGCTAATAGGCAAGAGGTAATAGTAATTGATGGCAAACAGTTTAAAGTTCAATATGGCTATTTTGACAAAGGAGGAACTGTTTACATTGATTATGAGACATTATTTACAACAAATGTGAAAGAGGTAATTCTTGATTCTGGAGAGAAAGTAAATTTCTGCTCAGAAACACTAATTGGAAGAAAAGAAACCAATATAGTTGCACTTAGAAATGCAGTAGAAATGAAACGGCTCAATAGAATACGCGAAAGAACGAGATATGAATACGAGACATTAAAGATAAATAGCCTTGATGATGTCATTACAAATGCTAGCAGAATTGGTAAAGTCGAACTTACTATGAATAATGGTGGATATGGAGATGTGCCAATTCTTGCATACGGTTACCTTTCTCTTAAGAAAAACACGGTAACTTTTAAAATCGGTGATGATGAAGAAATTGCAAATTCCAATACTCTTGAAGCTCTACAATATTTATTTTTTAAAGAGATTGAAAAGAGATATGGAGAAAGCAAGTTTAGTCATCAAAAAGGTAAGAAAAAGAAGATTCTTACCGAATCCGAAAAAGAAGCGAAAAAGGATTTTGATTCCCTTGTAAGGGAAGTGTTACTCACTCTTACTATCAAAAATTTACTTGAAAACTTGGAATTCCTCGAGGAATACTATCAAGAGTTAATGATGTAAGATTACAACAAAAAACATAAAAGCTATCAACAATTTTTGGTAGCTTTTATGTTAGATATAAATATTATAAAGGTGTAATTTATCTAAAATATGATATACTTCAATAAATTGATTGATATTTGTATCAATCGTTAAGAGAGAAAAAAGTTGTAGATAACTACGACGTTTGCTCCATAAGTGTGAATTTAACAATTCACAGTGAATAGTTAATGCTTAATAGTGATTAATTAGTTTAACTTATATTTATTCAAAGGATTTATTATGTCTTAAAGTATTTTAATTCAAAGTTCTCTTAAATTTTCAGCAAAGAATATAAATTTGTAATTTGTGCAATGGCTAATCTAATGAAGGTGAAAGAAGAACAACAAAATCAAGTTGTTATGTTCTTGATAAATATAATTAATTAGCTGTATAAAAGAAAAGTTAAAGATTAATTCTGGTATAGTAATTTTTTGTTGTTTATAGTATAATTCTGTTGAATTATAAACAAAAGGTGATAAAGAAATGAAAGAATTTGTATCAATTCTTATAAGTTTTATATTTATGAGTATAGCAGATAGTGTAGATTCAGCCTTCAATAACTATATAAGTGTAGATGCTGTTGTAGTATGTGGTAGTTTAATATTTATAAATTTTATGTTTAAATCTATCGGGGAAATAGGAATATATACACATAGAACAGTTAGAAAAAAATCGGGTTCATATTTGTTAATATCAGGTATTACAGGATTAATTTTAGGAATTATTTCGTTTTTATTAAGTGATTTGATTGTTGATTTATTTAATTTAACTCTTGGTCAAAAAGAAATGCTATCAGGTATATTAAAACTATATGTGATTTATTTACCTATATCAATATTACATACTGGACTACTTGAAATAGTAAGATTAAGAAATGACTTAAAATTATATAGAAAAGGGTTAATTATAACTTATATCTCATTAATAAGTTTAGATGCATTAGCATTTATATTTACTAAAAACTTATTTGCTCTTTTTATTGCAACTATTTTATCTGATGTGATTTGTTTTACATATTTATCATATAGAATAAAACTAAAATATCAAAAAATAACTAAAGAAGATTTAAATAATGTTAAATCTTATGGAATTCCATATAGTATGGAAAGAGTGTTTTCTAAAGCTCTTATATTAATATATGGAGTACTTGCAAGTCAATTAGGTACAGAAAAATATTCAATTCATACAATTTGTTATTCAGTGTGTTTAACATTAGAGATAATTACTAATGCATATCAAGCAACTTTAATGATTAAAGTGCCAGAAGGTGAAACTTATAAGCAACAATATAGAAATTGTATGAAAATGAAAAATAAATGCTTTCCATTAATAATAGTATTAAATTTTATATTTGCATTTATATATTTAATAATATCACATGGAAGTGTCCCAATATTAGAATGTTTCCCATACTTTTTATTCTATATAATCGGGGTATTTGGACTATATCAGTATGAAACTTATAAAACATTATGTATTACTCAAGGAAAATCTTTTATATTATTAATAGGTTCTACTATTGGTGTTATAATAAGGCTTTTGATATGTGCATTATTTATAAATACTTCTTTTGCATTGTTTATATTCGGAGTAGTAAATTTTGTTGATTTTTATTCTAGAAGTGTAGTTTATAGAATAGTGTTATCTAAATTATATAAAAAAGATAAGTTTGATATAAAAATTAATGAAGATAAGACATTAAATGTATGATTATGTACTACTATATTTTGATACAATGATAAAAGAGATTGATGAAGAGTATAGAACTACTTCTAATAATATGAACTTTAGTTTTATTCTTTGTCATTTGGATGTTCCATTTGATTTCTATTATCCTCTTGTTTGGACTTTAACAATAAAAAAGAAAGAAGCTTAAACAAAGAGACGAATGCATTTTTTAATGTATTCGTTTTTTATATAAAATACTATTAAAAATAATGATATGTTCTAATAAATTGTGGTAATAAATATTATAATATAGGTGATTTTATGTTTGATTTACATTACGACTTATTAACATACATATATATGAATAAAGATAACTTAAAAGAAGTAAAAAAACATTTTAGAAAGATTTTTAAAGATAACATTACTGGTGGGATTTTTAATCTATTCTATATGTCTCCCAAAGAAATGAGAGAGGAATTAGGAATAAAAAAAGAGGAAATTGATATAATTAATAACTTAAAAAAAGTTAATAAATTGATTTATGAAAATAGCTTAATACCTAAAAATATAAAATATATTTATGGAGTAGAAGGCTTAGATTATCTAGAAAAAATTAAAGATTTAGATAAAATATATGGATTAGGTGTAAGAAGTGTAAATATAGTATGGAATAATGATAATAAATTTGGAGGAGGAGCAAAAGGAGATGAAAAAAGAGGACTAACTGGATTGGGAAGAGAATTAGTAAAAAAATTAGTAGATAAAAAAATAGCGATTGATTTATCCCACACTAATAAAAAAACTTTTTATGACATAATTGAACTATGTAGTAAATTAAAAGATTCCGGAAAAACACCAATAGTTTTTGCATCTCATTCAAATGTAAATAAGATTTGTAATCATCCAAGGAATTTAAACGACAATCAAATAATTAAAATAAAGAAATTAGATGGAGTTATTGGAATTGTTGGAGTAAAACCTTTTTGCGTAAAAGAAGAAAGATTTAAAAAAGAAAATATAAAATATCAAAATGCATATATAGAACATATAAAATATATAAGAGATCTATTGGGAGGAGTAGATAATATAGCTGTATCTACAGATGATATGACATATTATAAAACAAATAAAAGATACTACAAACATTTTAATGTATTTAAACAAGAAAGAATGAAAAAAGATTTAGAAAATTTGCTTTTATTTAATGGATTTACTAAAGAGGATACGGAAAAAATATTATATACAAATTTTAATAATAAAATTTTGCAAAGATTATAAAATTATGATATAATACCTGCTGAAAAAAATAAGACAAAAGATAGAAAGAGGTCTAGAATGGGATTTTTTGATAAATTAAAAAATGGTTTAGGAAAAACAAGAGACTCTATGGCAGACAAAATGAACAATGTTTTTAGTACTTTTAGAAAAGTTGATGAGGAATTGTTAGAAGAATTAGAAGAAATACTAATAATGTCTGACATAGGTGTAGATACATCTGTAGAAATAATTACTAAATTAAGAGATAGAATAAAAAAAGAAAAAATTTCAGATGAAGATGGAGTAAAATCTGCATTAAAAGAAGAAATGAAAAAAATATTAGATGAAACACCAAATAATTTTGATTTATCTAAAAAACCAACTGTAATATTAGTAGTAGGAGTAAATGGTGTAGGTAAAACTACTTCAATTGGGAAAATAGCAAACAGAATAAAAAAAGAAGGTAAGAATGTAATAATAGCAGCTGCAGATACATTTAGAGCAGCAGCTGTTGAACAAGTAGAGATATGGTCAAAAAGAAGCAATTCAAAAATAATAAAAAAGCAAGAAGGGACAGATCCTGCATCTGTAGTTTATGATGCAATACAAGAGTTGAAAAAAGATAAAGCAGATGTTTTAATATGTGATACTGCAGGAAGACTTCATAATAAAAAATACTTAATGGATGAACTATTGAAAATAAAAAAAGTAATAGATAAAGAATTACCAGATGCTAACAAAGAAGTGTTGTTAGTGTTAGATAGCACAACTGGACAAAATGCAATTTCACAAGTGAAAGCTTTTAAAGAAACTGTTGACATAACGGGACTTATATTAACAAAGTTAGATGGAACTGCAAAAGGAGGAGCTGTTTTAGGAATAGTTCACAAAAACAAGATACCAATAAAATTTATTGGTGTGGGGGAGCAAATAGATGATATGGAAATCTTTAATTCAGAAGATTTTGTAAATTCAATATTATAAAAAGGTAAATAAATAAAATATTGACATTAATAATTCACAGTAGGGACATTCCTCAATCTATGAGGAAATACAAATCAATTAGGCTTATTCTTCCAAACTGAATAAGGTTTGTCCCTATACTATATAAAATAGGAGGAAATGAGATGAAGAAAAACAAAAAAAGAATAATACTTGTAGTAACATTCTTAATACTATTTGCAATTTACATAGGAATAAGTTTAAGAGGGGAATACTTAAGAACATTAGAAATTGGACAAGAATACTTATCAGTATTTGAACAAAATATAAAATATAAGATAGCAGTAGTTCTTATTAACTTTGTTGTATTATACATACTAACTTATATAACAACAAAATTTATACATAGAGGACTAAAAAAATTCTTTGCTGAAGAAAAAAAAGAAATGCCAAAACTTCCTAACAAATCAATAAGTCTTATATTAAGTGTAATAATAAGTATGATAGCATCTAGCTTTTTAACAGAGAAAGCAATGCTTGCAATAAATACTTCTTGGTTTGGTATTGCAGATCCTATTTTTAATATAGACATAGGATACTATATATTCCAAAAACCGTTTATAGAATCAGCAATAATTTATTTTATTATTTTAACAGTAATATATTCAATATATGTAGCAGCATATTATATAATAAGTTTTAATGTATATTTTCATGAAGGTATAGATTCAGAAATGTTAAAGAAAAATACATTTATTAAGCATATAATAACAAATATAGTACTAATGGTTTTAGGATTAGCAGCAATTACGTTAGTAAATGCACAAAATGTAGTTTCAGGTAAATTTTTAAATCTATCAGAAGATATAAAACTTTATGGTGCAGGACTTATTGATTCTACAATAAAGGTATGGGGATATAGAATATTTGCTATTGTTATACCAGTTTGCGTAATAATGGCAATAAAGAATTTTAGAAAAGAAAAATTTAAAAAAGTAATGATTTGGCTAAGTAGCATTCCAGTATATCTAGTAATTCTATTTATAATAATAATAGGATTTGATTTAATATATATAAATAAAAACGAATTAGATAAAGAGAAAACTTATATAGAAAATAATATAGCTTTTACAAAAAAAGCATACGATATAGAAATTGATGAAATAGAAATTCAAAACAGTGAAACAATAACAACAGATGATATAAACAATAATAAAGAAGTAATAAATAATATTAATTTATTAAAAAAAGAAAATATATTAGAAACATTACAACAATATCAAAGTAATTCTGGATACTATTCATATAATGTAGCAGTTCCACAATTATGCAATGTAGATGGAAAACAACAGTTAGCATATATAAGTCCAAGGGAAATTGTTAGTAATGATACAAGAACATACAATAACAAAACTTACGAGTACACACATGGATATGGTGTAGTACTTACATCAGCAAGTAATGTAGATGAAAATGGTAATTTATCATATATACAAAGTGAATTTTCAAATAAAAATGATAAAGTAAAAATAAATGAGCCAAGAATATATTTTGGATTAGAAACAAATGATCCAATAATTACAAATGCAAAAAACAAAGAAGAATATGATTATCCTCTTACAAGTACAACTAGTAGTACTAATACATATAATGGGGAAGCAGGTTTAAAACTTAATTTTCTAGATAGAATAATATTAGGGATAAAAGAAAAAAATATGGGAATAGCTTTTTCTGGAAATGTAACAAAGGATAGTAAAATAATCACAACAAGAAATATTATAGAGAGGGCAAAAAAAATAATTCCATATTTAAAATATGATGAAAATCCATATATGATAGTAACAGACAATGGGGATTTAATGTGGGTACTAGATGCATATACAACATCAAATAATTATCCATATGCTCAAGAAACAGTCATTGAATATAATGGAATTAAAGAAAAAATAAATTATATAAGAAATTCTGTAAAAGTGTTAATTGATCCATACAATGGAGATATTAAATTTTACTTAACAGACAAAACAGATCCAATAGCAGTAAGTTATAGCAAAATATATGATGGATTGTTTGAGGATAGCGAAAATATGCCTAAAGAGGTTTCAAAGCATATTGTATATCCAAAATATTTGTACAACATACAATCTAAAATACTGGAGCAATATCATAATATCCAACCTGAAGTGTTATATAGACAAGATGATGTTTGGGATGTATCAAAAGAAAATACAACAAGAACCACTAGTGCATCAACTGGAACAGACATAATTCCATATTATACTCAAGTAAAAACATTAGATAATAATAGTTCACAATTAGGATTAGTTGTACCTTATACAATATTAGAAAAACAAAATATAATATCATACTTAGTAGGTACATGCGATGAACAAAACAATAAAAAATTAACTCTATATAAATTTAAAACAGAAAATGCAATTTTGGGAACAACTCAATTAGATACACTTGTAGAGCAAGATGAAAATATTTCAAAAGAGTTAAATGCATTGAATACAACAGGAACAAAATTAGAGAAAAACATAATTGTTGTACCAATAAATAATACTTTACTTTATGTTGAACCTATATATCAAGTAATGCTAAATGATGAATCACAAATACCATTACTAAAAAAGATAGTAGTTGCATCAGGAAATAAAGTTGCAATAGGTAATAATATAGATGAAGCGTTAAAAAATCTTTTATCACAACAAGCTATTAAAATAGAAATAGAAAGTGAAAATAAAGATGAATTAATAGAACAAATAATAGAAGCAAACAACAATTTAGAACAATCAAATACAAGTAACAATTGGGAAATGATAGGACAGGATATGGCAAGACTTCAAGAATTAATTGGACAATTAGAAACAATAATTGAACAAGAAACAAAACAAAAAGAAAAACAATCACTATCAACTACAGACAAAAATCAAAACAATGATGTTACTATAACAAATACAACTACAAATTCTGTTCAATAAAAAATGTATAATAAAATAAAAACATCTAAAAATATATTTAGGTGTTTTTTTATGTTTTTTAAAAAGATAAATAAAAAAATTGATAAAATAAATGAAAGTTTAGAAAAGGCTAATATAATTGAAATTTCATATATTATAGGAAATAAAAAAGAAATATTAAAAAGAAATTTAATAGCAGGTATATCAAGAGGAGTAGGAATAGGAATTGGAATAACCATTATTACAGCGATTATTATAATCTTGTTAAGAAGATTAATAATGCTTAACATACCTGTAATAGGAGACTATATAGCAGATATAGTTGAGATTGTAGAAAAAAGCAGATAAAGAATTGGATATGACCTATATGATATTTTGTAGCATTTGGAACACATCTTTATATTAATTTTGTAAAATCTCTTGCATTTTCTATATAATTATAGTAAAATAGTTCTGTTCTAGTAAAGAACGTTTTACCTTATTCTTAAATTAAAGAGTATCCGACTTTAATTTCAGTTTAAGGCATATTTTAGAAATAGGAGGAAAATATAATGACTAAAGAAAGAAAACAAGAAATCATTAATACTTTTA
The DNA here is from genome assembly GCA_947623865.1 of uncultured Clostridia bacterium. Lineage (GTDB taxonomy): Bacteria > Bacillota > Clostridia > TANB77 > CAG-508 > CAG-452. The sequence goes on from CANQIC010000014.1 coordinate 20,248, forward strand.
AAAGAGATGAAAATGATACAGGTTCATCAGAAGTTCAAATTGCTTTATTAACAGAAAGAATTAATGAATTAACAGAACATTTAAAAGTTCATAAAAAAGATAATCATTCAAGACGTGGACTTTTACAAATGGTAGGTAAAAGAAGAAACCTACTTAACTATTTAGCTAAAAAAGATTTACCTAAATATAGAGATATAGTTGCAAAATTAAATTTAAGAAAATAATTGTAACGAGGGCGGAGTTTATTTTCCGCCCTTAAAAACAAATTTAATTAGAGATTATAAGTAAGATATGTTGTTATATGAAGGGTAGCTTGTAAAATACATTTTATTTTAAAATGTATTTTAGAGGTTACATTCATTAACAAAATATCTTCCTAATAATAAATTATTTTTTTAAGGAGGAAAGTTTATGTTTAAAACATATTCAATGGAACTTGCAGGAAGAACACTAACAATTGAAACAGGAAAAATGGCAGAGCTTGCAAATGCAAACGTATTAGTTAGATACGGAGATACAGCTGTAATGGTAAATGTTACAGCATCAAAAGAACCAAGAGAGGGAATAGATTTTTTCCCTTTATCAGTAGACTATGAAGAAAAATTATATTCAGTAGGAAAAATACCAGGAAGTTTCCAAAAAAGAGAAGGAAAACCATCTGATAAAGCAATACTTACATCAAGAGTTATTGATAGACCAATAAGGCCTTTATTTCCAAAAGATTTTAGGAATGACGTATGTGTTGTTGCAACAGTATTATCAGTTGATCCAGATAATTCACCAGAAGTATGTGCAATGATAGGATCGTCAGCAGCACTTTCAATATCAGACATACCATTTGGAGGACCAACAGGTTCAGTAGCTGTAGGCCTAGTTGATGGAGAAATTGTTATAAACCCAACAGTAGAGCAAAGAGCAAAAACAGATTTAACATTAACGGTTGCTGGAACAAAAGAAAAAATAGCTATGATAGAAGCAGGTGCAAACGAAATACCTGACAGCTTAATGTTAGAAGCTATTAAAAAAGGCCATGAAGAAATCAAAAAAATATGTGATTTTATATTAGAAATAAAATCTGAAATAGGAAAACCAAAAATGGAATATAAATCATTTGAGGTAGACCATGAAGTATATGAAGAAATTGAAAATAACTTCGAAGATAGAATGTATAAAGATGTACAAGCTATAGATAAAGAAGTAAGAGACGATAATATGGATAAATTAGCAGAAGATGTAACTTCATATTATGTAGAAAAATATGGAGAAGAGAAAACAGAAGAGTTAAAACAAGACATAGCTGATAGTTTATATAAATTAGAGAAAAAATGTGTTAGAAAGATGATTTTCGAAGAACATAAAAGACCAGATGGAAGAGCAATAGATGAAATAAGACCACTTTCTTGTGAAGTAGGTTTACTTCCAAGAACACATGGTAGTGCAATTTTTACAAGAGGACAAACACAAGTATTATCAGTTGCAACATTAGGAATGGTAAATGAAGAACAAAAATTAGATGGATTAGATGAAGAAGAAAGTAAAAGATATATGCATCAATATAACTTCCCAGCATATAGTGTAGGTGAGGCAAGACCATCACGTGGACCAGGAAGAAGGGAAATAGGACATGGTGCTTTAGCAGAAAGAGCTTTAGTACCAGTAATTCCATCAGAAGAGGAATTCCCATATGCAATTAGAGTAGTATCTGAAGTTCTATCATCAAATGGATCTACATCACAAGCAAGTATATGTGGAAGTACATTAGCATTAATGGATGCAGGTGTACCTATTAAAAATCCAGTAGCAGGTATTTCAACAGGACTTGTATCAAATCCAGATGATCCAGATGACTATGTAATGCTTACAGATATACAAGGATTAGAAGATTTCTTTGGCGATATGGACTTTAAAGTAGGTGGAACAAAAAACGGAATTACAGCTATACAAGTTGATATAAAAGTTGATGGATTAACATATAAAATAATAGAAGATGCTTTTGCAAGAACAAAAAAAGCAAGACAGTATATATTAGATGAAATAATGTTGAAACAAATTGCTGAGCCAAGAAAAGAATTATCTAAATATGCACCAAAAATAACAACAATGTCTATAAATCCTGATAAAATAAAAGATGTAATTGGAAAAGGTGGAGAAACAATTAATAAAATAATTGACGAAACAGGTGTAAAAATAGATATTGAAGAAGATGGAAGAGTATTTATATATACTGAAGATATAGAAAAAGCAAAAAAAGCACAAAAAATTATAGAAGATATTACTAGAGAAATTGAAGTTGGAGAAATTTATGAAGGCAAAGTTACTAAAATAATGCCATTTGGAGCATTTATGGATTTAGGTGGAGGAAAAGAAGGCTTGCTTCATATTTCTAAAATATCAGAAAAAAGAGTGGAAAAAGTAGAAGATGTGCTTAAAGAAGGAGATACATTTTTAGTAAAAGTTTTAGATATAGACAATCAAGGAAAAATTAGCTTAACTAAAAAAGGATTAGGAATAGAAGAAGAAACAGAGAAATAATTTAAATATAATTATATAATTTGCTGTTTAGAGTAATCCATAAAATAAATGATTAATAAAAATTTGCAAAAAGATAAAAATAGTAGTATAATAGAAAAGGTGGCGAAATAAAATATAATAAAAGATATTTATTGAGCCATCTTTTGAGGTAAAATAAGGAGAGATAAAATGGAATATTTATATATACTACAACAAGCATTAGTTTGGATTATAACAATATTCTGGCTATATAATATAGTAATAAGTGCATGTTCATTAGTAAAATTAAAAGAGAAACCATTATTAGTAGATAAAAAACATAAATTTATGGCATTAATACCTGCTCATAATGAGGCAGCTGTTGTTGGAAACTTAGTGGAAAGTTTAAAGAATCAAAACTATCCAGAGGAATTATTAGATATATATGTTATTGCAGATAACTGTACAGACAACACTGCAGAAGTTGCAAGAAATTCAGGTGCTATTGTTTATGAAAGATTTGATGAAAAGAAAAAAACGAAAGGTTTTGCAATGCAATGGTTTTTAAACAAAATGAATGAGCAAGGTGCAGATTATGATGCAATGTGTGTGTTTGATGCAGACAATGTTGCAATGCCAGATTTCATTGCGGCAATGAATAAAAAACTTTGTCAGGGTGAAGAAGTGGTTCAAGGATACAGAGATATAAAAAATCCTACAGATTCATGGGTATCATCAGGATATGCACTATTCTATTGGACTATGCATAGATTTTATCATTTAGCAAGATATAACTTAGGATTATCACCATTATTGAATGGTACAGGATTTATGGTAAAATATGATCTTATAAAAGAAGAAGGTTGGAATACAAAAACATTAACAGAAGACATAGAGTTTTCATTAATAAATATTTCAAAAGGAAGAAAATTAGGTTGGGCAACAGATGCAGTAGTATATGATGAACAGCCACTTGAATACAATCAATCATGGACACAGAGAATGAGATGGTCAGTTGGACATATACAATGTGTTAAATACTATTTAAAAGATTTAGCAAGAGGTGTAAAAGACCATAAAAGTTTAATGAATTTCGATGGTTTCCTTTACTTAATGGGTATGCCAATGCTTATTATAACATTAGGACTATTAGTTGTTAACTTTATAATATATGCAGTAAACGGAATGACAACAGCAGCATTGATATGGAATTATTTGAGATATTTAGGAGCAACTTTCTTACTTCCACCACTTACAGCGATTCTTATAATGTGGCTTGATAAAAGGCCAATAAAACCAATGATTAAAGGAATACTTTGTTATCCATTATTCTTGGGATCTTGGATATTAATTAATATAAAAGCATTAATAAAACCTGATACTACATGGACAAAAATTGAACATACAAGGAATGTTAAAGTTGATGAACTAGATAATAAAATAAAAGCTTAAATTTATATAAGGGCGTATCAAATACGCTCTTTTTTTTATTGCAAATGTCGTAGAGGTCGCAACCCTCGGTGACCTGTGATAAAATAAAAATATAGAGATATTAATATAGATAAAATATTGAAATTACTTCATACCAATTCGCTAAGACGGAGGAAAAAATCCCATTTCTACGAAATAAATTTTTTCCTCACGTTCCGACGCTCTTTTCATACAAACAATAATTTAAATGACAAAAATAGTGACAAACCATTTCTTAAATGATATAATTCAAATCGGAGTGAATAATTATGATAATAGATAAAATCATAGATAGTAGAATAAAAACATATGCATTTGTTGGGCCATCACGGAACAGGAAAGAGCTATAGAGCTCAAATGGTTGCAAGTGAGAGAGGAATAAAATATATAATTGATGATGGACTTTTAATAAAAGAAAATGAAGTTATTGCTGGAATTTCTGCAAAAAAGGCTGCAACAAAGATAGAAACAGTAAAAAAAGCATTATTTAATAATCAAGAAGAAGCAAGAGAAATAAAAAAAGCTTTTATAAAATATAGACCAGAAAGCATATTGATACTAGGCACATCTGATAATATGATTAAAAAAATTAGGGAGAATTTAGGACTTCCTGAACTTACAGAAACTATATACATAACAGATGTAGCTACTGAAAATGAAATGGCAGAGGCGAAAAGAATTAGGCAAACACAAGGAAAACATGTTATTCCTGTACCAACATTTGAGATAAAAAAAGATTTTTCAGGGCTTATACTAGATCCACTCCAAATTTTTAAGTTTAAAGGAAAGGATACTAGTCCATATATATCAGAAAAATCAATAATAAGACCAACATTTAGTTATTTAGGAAATTTTAGAATATCAGATACTGTATTTAGACAAATAATAGAGTATTTAGCAAAAAGAACTAAATCAATTTATAAAATAAACAGAGTCAGAATCGATAAAATAGAAGGTGAAGAAGGAATTAGTATATATATGGAGGTAAGTTTACTATATGGATATAATGTAGTAGACGAATTAAGAAATTTTAAAAAGAGATGTAAAAGAGAAATAGAAAATCAAACTGCAATGAATATTGAAACAATGGATATAGTTGCAAAAGGAATATATGTGCCAGAGGAGGAACAATAATGGGATTTATAGTAGGAATAGATGGGCCAGCAGGTAGTGGTAAAGGAACAGTAACAAAAAAAGTAGCAAATAAATTAGGTTTAATAAACATAGATACTGGAATTACATATAGATGTGTTGCATTGAAAGTTTTAAATCAAAAAATATCATTAAAAGATATTGAAAAGATAATAGAGGTAGCAAAAAATGCAAAGATATATATAGATAATACTCCAAATGGAGACAATGTATATTTAGATGGAAAAAATGTTACAAAAGATATTAGATCAAAAGAAGTTACAAAAATAGTATCACAGGTTTCTTCTATAAAAGAAGTCAGGTTTATAATGGTAGATATGCAAAGAAAACTTGCAGAAGGCAAAAATGTAATTATGGAAGGAAGAGATATTTGTACATATGTATTTCCAAATGCTGATGTAAAGATATATTTAGATGCAAATATAGAAGAAAGAGCAAAAAGGAGATATAAAGAAAATCAAGAGAAAAATATAAATATGACATATGAAGAAGTTTATGAAAACATAAGAAAAAGAGATGAAAATGATAAATCAAAAGAGATTGGAGCATTAAAAGTAGCAGAAGATAGCATAATTATTGATACGACAAGTTTAAATATAGATGAAGTAGTAGATAAAATAATTGATATAATAACATTAAAAAAAGCTAAATTGTAATTTGTGTGATGTTCGGAAAATTCAGGACAGTCCCTAGGATTTTCCTCTCACGAACAACAATTCACAGAAAAGGAGACAAATTATGAAAGAGATTTTAAGACATATAATAAAATTTATATTAGAATTATTGGTGCTAATAGTCTATAGACCAAAAACTGTGGGAATGCAAAATATAGAAAAGGGAAAAGCAGCTATAATTTGCCCTAATCATGTTCATGCACTAGATTCAGCAGTCATAGTTTTAACTAACAAAAGAAAAATTAATATACTTGCAAAAGAGGAACTATTTAAAAATTGCTTTATAAGATTTCTTGCAAATATATTTGGAGTATATCCTGTAAATAGACAAAAAAGGTCTATGGAAAGCATAAAAGTGTCACTTAAATTATTGAAGAGTAATGAATTATTGATGATATTTCCAGAAGGAACAAGAAACGGGATGGAAAAAGGAGTAAAACCAAAAGATGGAGCAGTAAAATTGGCAATGAAAGCAAATGTTCCAATTATTCCAGTAGGGGTTCAAGGAAATTTTAAATTTTTTAAAAAGGTAAAAGTAAATATAGGTAAGCCAATATATTACTCAGAATACAAAAATGATATAAATAATAAAGAAGTTTTAGATAAATTAACAGAAGACTTAATGAAAGAAATAATAAAATTAAGAGATGAAAATATATAAGAAAGGCATTTTGCTAAGTTAGTCGTTGGAGCAAATGAGAAATACATGCCACTCACTTTGCTCGGGCAAATATAGGTTGTCTAACCTTGTTGTATACGGAAAAATCTTAAATGTAGTTAAAATAAAATTCAAATTTTTCTATACAATAAAAAAGACCCCTTAGTGCTACTTTAAACAAAGTAACAGGGGTCGTTTGAGGGGGAAAGTCTACTCTATTTATTTAGAGGGACTTTTTTTGACTGAAGTGGAGCAGTTACATAAAATATTTCTCTCTTATCGAGAGAGCCTACTACGTAGTAATAACAGTTTAATACCTTTACTGGTTCATTATTATAAAGTAGTTTTATTAGGTTTTTCTGCGTACTATCTACATAGCCACTATCATCAAATTCATAGAGAACATCTTTCATGCATTGATATTTTTGGCTAAATTTAGTTGAATCTGTGCCTTTGCTGTTATTAATAAACCTTAAAAGGTCTATGTGATCTTCAAAGACAAGCCAATCTTTTGATACAACGATTTTGCCACCTTTTTCTGATGCATCATATGTCCGTCCTTCTACGAAAGAATTTGAGTCTATCTCTGTTTGAGCAGCCTCTAAGTCTTTACTCATATTATAATTATGATATACAAGGCATCCAATAGTAATCATTAAAATAATTACGATAAAGATTAAGGAAACAATTCCTATTACCTTGACGTTTTTACGACTTTTTTCTAGTATTACTTGATTTTCTTGTACTCCTTGTACTCCTTGTACGTCTTGTAAGTTCTTTGTGTTTTTCATGAATAACAATCCTTTCTTTTGATCTTTTAGTTACTTTTTGGGGAATTCCCCATAATTTTGTACCCCCTCAATGATTTGAATACAATTATATTTTACCATATTATGCAAAAAAACGCAAATTTTCTTGACAAATAATCATTAACAGGGGTATAATTAATTGTTATCATAAATATAAAACAGAGGAGATTATAAGTAATGAGTAATCAAAAAATTAGAAATGTAGCAATTATAGCACACGTAGATCATGGTAAAACAACATTAGTTGATAGCTTACTTAGACAAAGTGGTACATTTAGAGATAATGAACAAGTAGAAGAAAGAGTAATGGATTCAAACGATTTGGAGAAAGAAAGAGGAATTACAATACTTGCTAAAAACACATCAGTAATGTACAATGATATAAAAATAAATATAGTAGACACACCTGGACATGCTGATTTCGGTGGAGAGGTAGAAAGAGTACTAAAAATGGTTGATGGAGTACTTTTATTAGTTGACGCATTTGAAGGAGCAATGCCTCAAACAAGAGAAGTTCTAAAGAAATCATTAGCACTAAATTTAAAACCAATAGTAGTAATAAATAAAATAGATAGACCAGGTGCAACTCCATATAAAGTTGTAGATCAAGTATTAGAACTATTCATTGAATTAGGAGCAAATGATGAGCAATTAGAATTTCCGGTAGTATATGCATCTGCAAAAGAAGGAATAGCAAAACTTGATTTAGATGAGGATTCATCTGATATGAAGTGTATATTTGAAACAATTATTAACAATATTGAACCACCTAAATGCAGTGAAGAAGGACCTATGCAAATGCTAGTTTCAAACATAGATTATGATGATTATGTTGGAAGAATAGCAGTAGGAAGAATTGAAAGAGGAATAATAAAAGAAGGAATGCAAGTAGCAGTATGCAAAAATAATAAAACAGAAAATGCAAAAATAATGAATGTTTATACATACAAAGGACTAAAAAAAGAAGAAGTTGAAATTGCAAAAGCAGGAGATATAGTAGAAATATCAGGTATAACAAATATAAATATTGGTGAAACAATATGTGATATTAATAATCCTGAAAAAATCGAGTTTGTAAATATCGATGAACCAACAGTAACAATGACATTTTCAGTAAATAATGGACCTTTTGCTGGAAAAGAAGGAGAATTTATAACATCAAGACATATAAGAGATAGATTATTCAAAGAATTAGAAAGAAATGTTTCTCTAAGAGTAAAAGAAACAGATACACCAGATTCATATGAAGTAGCAGGACGTCGGAGAACTTCATTTATCTGTTCTTATTGAAACAATGAGAAGAGAAGGATTTGAACTTTTAGTATCTCGTCCAAAAGTTATATTTAAAGAAATAAATGGAGAGAAATGCGAGCCAATTGAATTATTAGTTGTAAATGTTCCAGATGACTGTATAGGAAGTGTAATAGAAAAATTAGGAAGAAGAAAAGCAGAAATGATAAATATGGAACCTGCTGAAGATGGACATACAAAAATTGAATTTAAAATACCAGCAAGGGGATTAATTGGATATAGAACAGAATTCTTAACAGATACTAAAGGCGAAGGGGTAATGAACCATGTATTTGATTCATATGAGCCATATAAAGGAGACGTAGTATCAAGAGTAAGAGGAACAATAGTAGCATTTGAACAAGGAAAAGCTATAACATATGGGTTATATAACGCCCAAGATAAGGGAGACTTATTTATAGGACCTGGAACAGAAGTATACGAAGGCATGATAGTTGGACTAAATTCTAGAGGAGAAGATTTGGCAGTAAATGTATGTAAAGAAAAGCATTTAACAAACACAAGAGCATCTGGTTCAGATGAGGCTTTAAGACTTGTTCCACCTATTCAAATGTCACTAGAAAAAGCAATAGAATTTATACAAGATGATGAACTAGTAGAAGTAACTCCTCAAAGTATAAGATTAAGAAAGAAAATATTAAATAATAAAGAAAGGGAAAGAGCAGCAAGAAGGTAAGTTCAAAAAAGAATTTGAATTTAAATAAGTTGAGAGGTTAAAATGAACATAGATATAATTAAGCAGAATGCATTAAATGATCATATCCCAATTATAATGGATGATACGTTAGAAATTATAAAAAATATATTATTAGAAGAGAAACCTAAAAGAATATTAGAATTAGGAACTGCAACAGGGTATTCATCTATTTGTTTTTCAGACGTATTAAATAACAACGTTTATATAGATACAATTGAATTAGATGAAGAAAGAGCAAATGAGGCAATAGAAAATATAAAAGAATTAGGGCTTCAGAAAAACATAAATGTAATTATAGGAAATGCTGTAGATATACTTCCTACACTAAATGAAAAATACGATATATTTTTTATAGATGCAGCAAAAGGAAAGTATCCAATATTTTTAAAAGAAGCAATAAGACTTTCGAAAAAGGGTAGTATAATACTTGCAGATAATATATTATATAAAGGTTATGTGATGAGTGATTATAATAAACATAAGCAGAGAACAGCTGTAAGAAATTTAAGAGAGTATATAAAAGAAACAACTCAGAATAAAAATTTAGAAACTGAAATTTTAGAAATAGGAGATGGACTAGCAGTAAGTAGAGTGCTAGACTTATAAATAATATGGAAAAGGATAAAAGGAAAGAATTTATAAAAGAATTTGCTGTAGCAGTAAATACGATTGCGAAAGAGAAGTTTTTAAGAGAAACTAGACCTACAACAATTGGAGAAACAATTGATGGATATAAAGGATTTATATCTGATTTAGGTGGTGGCTTTTTAGAAATTGCTGAAAACTATAATGAATGTATACAAATTGCTAAAATGAATGAATTAATAGGAGATACAAAACTAAAAGCACGAATAAAAGATTTTTCTAGTTCCTGCATAAATACTTATGATAAGGAAAAAGAATTAGATGACGTATTTGGAATAGAAATAGTTACAGCAACAGAATTTGAAAAAGAACTGTTAATGCTATTTAATCATTTGATATTCGATATATATAAAGATAAAAAATATAATAAGAAAAATGGTTATGCTGCATACCATTGCATGGGAAATTTTTCACCAGAAAGAGGAAAATCACAAGAAGAAATTAAAAAAATAATAGATGAAGCAAAGACAAGAGAGTATATATATTCAAAAAGTGAACCAAATTATGATAATAAAAGAAAATTAGTTAATATTTTTCCAAACTTATCAGAATATATTTCTGATTCAAAAAATTCAAAAGAATTTATAGGTGTACTAGGAGAAATGACTGAATATATGGAATACACTAAAACATCAATACAGAATATTCCTATAATAGAATTCCATTTTTTAACAACTCAAGTAGAGCAAGAAGCAATAAGAGGAAAAGCAAGTCATGCAAATTATAAAAAGATAAATAGAAAACTAATAGAAGAATATTTTGAGCAAGGAAGATTAATAAGAGGAATAAATGCTCCATGGAAATTTACTGGAGGAATAAATGGATTAAAGTTACAAGATTTTTATGATACATTAATAGAAAATTGGCCTTTTTTGAAAAGAGATATTGTTAAAAAAAGAGACTCAGGAGAAGAAACAAAAGAAAAAAATACTATTTCTAAATTTGACATACTGACTGCCTCTCAATTTCCATTTTTAAGAAAATATTTAGAAGGAAAATTTGAATATTCAGAAGAAAAGAAAGATGAAAAATGGGGATTATTAAAAGGATTAATAATTGCAAATAAAATAAATACAAATGAAAAGAATCCTCATTCTGCAGAAGACGAATTGATAAATAAAATAGATAAAATTTGGTCTAATGAAGATAAATCTTCTACAAGAGGAGGAATTTAGTGAATGGATAAACCAGAATTATTAGCACCAGCAGGGTCATATGAAAAAGCAAAAACAGCTTTTTTGTATGGAGCAGATGCTGTATATATGGGAACTGCAAAATTATCTTTAAGGTCTAGAGTAGATGTTGAAAATGATGAACTTTCAAAAACAATAGAATATGCACATTCGATAAATAAGAAGGTATATGCAGCATTAAACATATATGCAAGAGATTATATGTATGATGAAGTAATAAAACAAGCAAAACTTTTAAATAAATTAAAAGTAGATGGAATTATTGTATCAGATGGTGGAGTTATAGAAACTTTAAAAGAATATGCTCCAAATATTGATATACATATAAGCACCCAAACTAATGTTGTTGGATATAATAGCTGTAAATTCTGGCATAAAAATGGTGCTAAAAGAATAGTAATAGCAAGAGAACTTAATAAAAAAGAAATAGATACTATAATGAAAAATAAACCAGATGATTTAGAAATAGAAATGTTTATTCATGGAGCAATATGTTACAGCTATTCTGGAAGGTGTCATTTAAGTGACTTTTTGGCATCAAGATGTGGAAATTTAGGGGATTGTGCTCAAAGTTGTAGATGGGCATATAATCTATATCTAGAAGAAAAAAATAATCCAGGAAACTTAATGCCTGTAGAACAAGATGCAAATGGAACATATATCCTTTCTTCAAAAGATTTATGTTTAATAAAAGAGTTGCCGGAAATAATAAAAATGGGAATAGATAGCCTAAAAATTGAAGGAAGATTAAAAACGGAGTATTATTTAGCAACAGTAATAAATTCATATAGAAATGCAATTGATGATTATATGAAAAATCCACAAGAATATGATTATAGAAAATACTTAAAGGAATTAGAAAAAACTAAAACAAGAGGAATAACAACTTTTTATTTTAACGATAAAGACAACAAAGATTTTCAAGAGTATGAAGGAAAGCAATATAATCCTAATTATGAGTTTGGTGGTAAAATATTAGAAATAGAAAAAGATGGAAAAGCAGTTATAGAAATAAGAAATAGGTTACAATTAAAAGATGTTATAGAAATAATAATACCAAACAAATTAGAGCCTATTAGTTTTACAATTGAGGAAATGTGGGATATAGAAACTAAAGAAACAATAAATCATATTAATCCAGGAAAAGAAGGACAAAAGGTAATATTAAGACTACCGATAAATATAGAAAAAGGTTGGATATTAAGAAGAAAAAAGTAAAAAGATGAACCTTGTAAAATGTTAAATTATACTATACAATAAAAAGAAAAGGAGCTTTAATGAGAAGAACAAAATTAAAAGATAGAGTATTACCTAAATATACAAAAGGCGAAGAAATTTTTAATATGACATCTCATATTGTAGGTGCTTCATTGGGTGTGATTGCCACTATACTTTGCATTGTAATTTCGTCAATACACAAAAATACTTATGGAATAGTTAGTAGTATTGTTTATGGAATAAGTTTAATAGTATTATATACAATGTCTAGCATATATCATGGATTATCGCCTAAAATTATGGGAAAAAAAGTAATGCAAGTATTGGATCATTGTACTATATTTTTATTAATAGCAGGATCATATACACCATTTACTCTTTGTACTTTTAGAGCTTATGACCCAATACTTGGATGGGTTATGTTTGCATTAATATGGGGAGCTGCAATACTAGGAATAGTGTTAAATGCAATTGATTTAAAAAAGTATCGTGTATTTTCAATGATGTGCTATATAGCAATGGGATGGGCAATAATAATTAGAGTAGATTTATTACCAAAACTAATACCTTTACCAGGAATAATACTATTAGTTGCAGGAGGAATAGCATATACAATAGGAGCAATACTATATGGAGTAGGAGTAAAACATAAATATATCCATTCTGTATTTCATTTATTTATTTTATTAGGAAGCATACTACAATTTTTCTGTATATTGCTTTATGCTTTATAATTTTCATGGAGATTTTGCCCAGAGCGAATTCTCCATTTTATTTTATGGAGATTTTGCTCGGAGCGAATTCTCCACTCGAGGAAATTTTATCTATTTTATAAAGTAATTCATTGCTTTCTCGTATTTTTTAATGCTTTAGTATTGCATAAAGTTCAACTTAAAGATATAATTAAACAGAAACGAGAGGTATAAAATGGACGAAAATGAAAATTTATTAATTCCAAATTTGCAAAATGAAACAGAAGAAATAGCTGAGGTTTCATTGAGACCAAAAACACTTGATGAATATATAGGACAAACTAAAGTAAAAGAAAATATGAAAATATATATTGAAGCAGCAAAAAAGAGAAATGAACCATTAGACCATATTTTATTATATGGTCCTCCAGGACTTGGAAAGACGACTCTTGCTAGCATTATATCTACTGAAATGAATGCAAATATAAGAATAACATCAGGTCCTGCAATAGAAAAACCAGGAGATTTAGCTGCACTTTTAACGAATCTTTCTCCTAACGATGTTTTATTTATAGATGAAATACATAGATTAAACAGAAGTGTTGAGGAAATTCTTTATCCTGCTTTAGAAGATTATAACTTAGACATAATAATTGGTAAAGGACCTAGTGCAAGGTCTATAAGATTAGAACTTCCCAAATTTACTTTAATTGGAGCAACAACAAGAGCAGGTTCACTTACAACTCCACTTAGAGATAGATTTGGTATAGTACATAGACTGGAACTTTATGATGTGGATGACTTAAATACAATAGTAAAAAGATCAGCTAAAATTTTGAATGTAAAAATAAATGAAAAAGGTTCGAAGGAAATTGCAAGACGTTCTAGAGGAACTCCAAGGATAGCAAACAGACTATTGAAAAGAGTAAGAGATTATGCTGCTGTTCTAGGAGATGGAAATATCACAGAAGAAATAGCAAAGATAGCATTAGAAAAGTTAGAAATAGACGAATTGGGACTAGACAATGTAGATAGAAAGATATTAAAAACTATAATATTAAGTTATTCTGGACGGCCCTGTAGGAATAGAAACACTTTCTTCAACAATAGGAGAAGAACCAGAAACAATCGAAGATGTATATGAGCCATATTTACTACAAATGGGATTTTTATCAAGAACGCCTAGAGGTAGAATTGCAACGCAAAATGCATATAAACATTTAGGCTTAGAATTTAAAGGAGAATGAAAATGAAAAAAATATCAGTTGTAATACCAATGTATTACGAAGAAGAAGTAGTTAAAGAATGCTATATTAGAACAAAAGTAGTATTAAATAGCCTAAGCAATTATGAACATGAAATCATTTTTGTAAATGATGGAAGCAAAGATAAAACATTAGAAATACTAGAAAAAATTGCAGATGAGGACAAAAATGTAAAAGTTTTATCGTTTTCAAGAAACTTTGGGCATCAAGCAGCAGTAACTGCTGGATTAAAATATGTAACAGGAGATTGTTGTCTTATAATTGATAGTGATATGCAAGACCCTCCAGAATTACTAGTAGATATGATGAAACTATGGGAACAGGGGAATGATGTAATATATGCAAAAAGAAAAGCAAGGAAAGGTGAATCTAAATTTAAACTTTTAACTGCAAAAATGTTTTATAGAATACTGAATGGATTATCAGATGTAGAAATTCCAAAAGATACAGGAGATTTTAGATTAGCTGACAAAAAAGTCATTGATGTAATTAATTCTATGCCTGAACATAATAAGTTTTTAAGAGGATTGTTTAGCTGGGTAGGTTTTAAACAAGCACCAATAGAATATGAAAGGCAAGAAAGATTTGCAGGTAAAACTAAATATCCACTAAAAAAAATGTTAAAACTTGCATCAGATGGAATAATTAGTTTTTCAACAAAACCTTTAAAATTAATAGGTGGAATAGGTATAATATCAATATTTATATCTATTATTTTATTAATTTATGCTTTAGTATCATATATATTTAATCTAAACAATTTAGCCGCTGGGTGGACATCTATGATGGTAGCAATTACATTTTTTGCAGGAGTTCAGCTAGTATCAATTTGGATGATATCAGAATATATTGCAAGAATATACGATGATACAAAAAAAAGACCAGAATATATAATAGATAAAAAAATTAATATAGAAGAGGAATAAAATATGAAATTATTATTACATACTTGTTGTGCTCCATGTAGTGTATACTGTATAGATACTTTAAGAAATGAAGGAATAGATCCAACAGTTTATTGGTATAATCCCAATATTCATCCATATAAGGAATATGAAGCAAGAAGAGATTGTTTAAAGGAATATGTAAAATTAATAAATGTACAAGCCATTTTTGAAGAAGATTATGGATTAAGAGATTTTTGCAAAAGTGTAGTAAATGATTTAGAAAACAGATGCATAAATTATTGTTATAAGATAAGACTTGAACAAACTGCAAAATATGCAAAAGAAAATGGATATGACAGCTTTTCTACAACACTTCTAGTTAGCCCATATCAAAACCATGAGGCAATAAAAGAATTAGGCGAAAAACTTGCAGAAAAATATAAAATAGAATTTGTTTATAGAGATTTTAGAGTAGGATTTAGAGAAGGGCAAAGAAAAGCGAGAGAACTAGGACTATATATGCAAAAATACTGTGGATGTGTATTTTCAGAGGAGATGAGATATTATAACCGCAATCCTATACAAGCGAGGGCTACCAATGGTTACGAGATACCGAAAGAGCCTAGAATGCAGGTTAAAAAAATAGAAAATAAAGAAGATTATATTGATTTACTTTTAGAGGCAGATCCTTCAAAAGA
>CANQIC010000015.1 GCA_947623865.1 uncultured Clostridia bacterium
TGCTTACAAATATTTTACAAGATTTATTAAATCATGTCTATTTTTATTCAGTGTCGGGCTTCAGAAAAAATTCGCCAATCTTATAAATTATTCCTATTTTATAACCAACTAAAATTTTATTAATAATTTTTATAAATCAATTTAGCTTAAAAGTAGCATTTTGTCGATATTTGCGACAATAAAAGTATTGACAAAAAAACAATATTTTAATATAATATTGTCAACAAAGCAAAACTTATTAATTTATAGTATAAACTTTTATAAATTTAATTCTTAAATGTAATAAATTTTATTCTAAAATACATACCATTCAAACAGAGTTAAAAAACAAACAAAAGTGCCTATTTTGAAAACTAAAAAGAATTGAAACAACACAAATAATAATATATTCTAGCTATTAAGAATAATTAAAAAAGGAGACTAGCATGAACTCAGAAATAATAGGGAGTAGAATAAAGGCAATTTTGGTTGTTAAAAATATTAAAAGAAGTTATTTAGCAGAAAGATTAGGAATAACATATAATACTCTAACTAAAAAATTAAATGGACAAAGAGAATTTGGAATAAATGAAATTTTATCTTTAAAAGAAATACTAGAATTGGATGTAGAAACTTGTGCTAATTTGTTATTTAATGAAGATTATTTTATAGCATGAAATGGACAAGTACAGAATATAATGTATTAAGAATATAAATTTAAAAGAGGAAATATAATGAAATTAAGTAAAGATTTTTTTTATACCATCAAAGAAAATATTGCAGATGAAGATTCAATAAGTGGTAAATTTTTAGTAAAAAGTGGAATGATTAAAAAGGTAAGCAATGGTATATATTTGAAAACATCATTAGGACTAAAAGTAATAAAAAATGTAGAAAAAATAATAAGAAAAAATATGAATATGGCTGGAGCAAATGAAGTTTCTATGCCTGCATTATTACCAATAGAATTATTTGAAAAAACAGGCAGAAAAACTGCTTTTGGACAAAGTATGTTTGAATTAAATGATAGATATAATAGAAAATATGCATTAGGTCCAACACATGAAGAAATGTTCGTTGATATTGCAATGAATAAAGTAAAATCATATAGAGATTTACCTTTTACAATATATCAAATAGGTAATAAGTATAGAGATGAAATAAGACCAAGACTAGGTCTTATTAGAACAAGAGAATTTACAATGAAAGATGCATATAGCTTTGACAAAGATGAACAGGGATTAGATGAATCATATAATAAAATGTTTAAAGCATATAACAATATTTTTAATGAATTAGGAATAGATTATACAGTTGTAAAATCAGATACTGGAGCAATGGGTGGACTACTATCAGAAGAATTTCAAGCTATTACAGATATTGGGGAAGATACAATAGTATTTTGTAACAATTGTGATTACTCATCGAATATTGAAATATGTAAATGCAAACATATAGATAATATAAACAATGAAAAAAAGGAACAAATAAAAAAAATATATACACCTAATTCTAGAACAATAAATGAAGTTACTAATTACTTAAATTTACCTATTTCAAAATTCGTAAAAACAATGATATATCAAATAGATGGTAAGTTTTATGCATGTATGGTTGAAGCAGATAGAGAAATTAATGAAACAAAACTTGCAAAAATATTTAATGCTATAAATGTAGAGTTAGCAAATGATGAAGATGTTCAAAAGATTACAAATGCAGAAGTAGGATATGCAGGTCCGATTGGATTAAAAATACCAATTATAATGGATACAGAAATAAAAAATAAAAAGAATTTTATTGTAGGAGCTAATGAAACTAACTATCATTTAAAAAACGTGAATTTAACAGATTTTGATACATATATTATAGAGGATATAAAAAAAGTAAAAGAAGGAGATTTGTGCCCAAAATGTGGAGAAAGATTAGCATTAAAAAAAGGAATAGAAGTTGGAAATACATTTAAATTAGGTACAAAATACTCTGAGAGTTTGGGATTAAATTATTTAGGAAGCGATAATAAAAATCATCCAGTTGTAATGGGATGCTATGGTATAGGAGTAGAAAGAATTATTTCTGCGATTGTAGAGCAAAATCATGATAAAAATGGAATTATATGGCCAATAAACATTGCACCATACAAAGTTTCAATAATAGTAATTAATATGAAAGATAAAAAACAAATTAATATAGCAGAAAAAATATATAATAATTTGAATAAAATAGGAATAGATACATTACTAGATGATAGAAATGAAAGACCTGGAGTAAAATTTAATGATATGGATTTAATTGGTATACCAATTAGATTAACTATAGGCAAAAAAATAGAAGAAAATATTATTGAAATAAAATTAAGAAAAGAAAATCAAAGTAAAGAATGTAAAATAGAAAATATTTTAAAAGAAATAGAATATATTTTAAACAATAAAATATGTGAGTGAAAGGAGAATTATAAATGGATGAAGATTTCTTATTTAATGGTTTACCAGTAGTTAAGTATGGTGATAAATATATAATTTTTTCATATTATTCTGGGAAAATTATAGCAATTGAAAAATCAAAATTTGATAAAGAAAAAGTAACAGAATTGCTAAAAGAAAATAAAATGTTAGGAGAACCAAAATCATGTCCAGGAGATTATAATAACTATGTTGAATTAGTTATTTCTTTGACAAATGATTGTAATTTAAGATGTAAATACTGCTTTGTTGGAGAAAAGAATTTTTGTAAAAAAATAATAAGTAAACAATACATAGATGAGGCAATAGATTCTGTTAAAGAATTGGCTAAAATTAAAAATAAAAAAGAAGTATTTATTACTTTTTTCGGACGGTGAACCTACTTTATATCCTGACCTAATTAGATATTCAATAGAAGTAGCAAAACAAAAACTAAGTGACTTAAAGGTAAGTTTTGGAATAACAAGTAACGGAGTTTTTAATAAAGAAATAGAAGAATTATTAATAGAAAATAATTTTACAGTAACAATTTCTATGGACGGTCTTCCAAAATTTCAAGACAAACAAAGAGTAACTGCTAATGATAAAGGAACTTCATCCATAGTAGAAAAAACAATAAATAATTTAGTAGAAAATGGAATAAATGTAATAGTAAGAATGACAATTACTCAAGAAATGATAAAAGAATTTAAAGAAACAATAGATTATTTAAGTAATTTAGGAATTAAAATAATTCATTTTGAACCGATGACAATGGGAGGAAGAGCAAAAGAAAATGAAGGTAGTTTATCAAGACCAAATCCAGAAGAATATGCAAATAAATTAGTAGAGGTAATAGATTACGCAAAAGAAAAGGGAGTATCTATTATTTCCTCAACAGTTATGAATGCTCTATCACCATCATATATGTTCTGTGATGGTGTAGGAAAAAATAAACTAGCAGTAACATATGAAGGAGTATTTTCATCTTGTTTAGGAGTTCAAAATAAAGAACATCCATTAGCAGATAAATTCATAGTAAAAGATAGAGATATAAAAAAATGGATGGAAGCAAAATTTGGTTCTTATGTAGATGATTATTCAAAAAATAATAAATGTAAAAATTGTTTTGCAAAATATATATGTGCAGGAGGATGCCCATCTCGTAATTTTTATGCAACTGAAGACTTTGAAAAAATAGATGATATGCAATGTATACCTACAAAAATAATATTAAAAAAGTATATAACCAATTTATATAAACAATCAGCAAGTTAGTAAGAATGGAGGTGAAATTAAATGGAAGTAGAAATAGTAGATATAAAAGTTAATACAGGATTATCTGTAAAAAACATTGAAAGATTTTCAGACGAAATATCAGTAAAACGTACTTGTCCAGACTAGAAATCAGATTAGAAAAATCCCTATTTAGACAAAATGTCATAATAGGGATTTTTTTAGTAGATAAAAAAAAAGATTTATGATATTATTTATACTAGTAGAAGTTACTGATGATTAAAAAATCTCATAAGGAATATACTATAAAATTAAAAGAAAAGAGGAAAATATATGTCTACTAATTGGACAAGTAATCAGATGCAAGCAATAAGTAAAAAAGAAAAGAATATATTAGTTGCAGCAGCAGCACGGAAGTGGTAAAACTACAGTGCTTGTAGAGAGAATAGTGAATAAAATAATAAATGAGAAAATAGACATAGATAAACTTTTGATAGTAACATTTACAAATGCAGCAGCATCAGAAATGAGACAAAAAATATTAGAAGCAATATATGAAAAAATAGATGAAAATCCAAATAATATAGATTTACAAAGACAAATTATATTATTAAACAAGGCAAATATCTCAACAATACATTCTTTTTGTTTAGAAGTTATAAAAAACTATTTTTATGAAATAGGAATATCATCTAATTTTAGGATTGGCGATACTTCAGAAATAGAACTATTAAAACAAGAAACATTAGAGAAAGTATTTGAAGAGTTATATGAGGAAAATAATGAGCAATTTATAAATCTTGTAAATACCTATGTGGGATATAGAGACGATGAACCACTAAAGGAATTGATTTTAAAAATATATAACTATTCTCAAAGTATGCCTTTTCCGGAAGAATGGATAAACGATAGTATAGAAAAATTTAATTTAAAAGACAAATTAGAAGAAGATTTTGCTAAAACTTTATGGGGTAAAATACTAGTAGAGTATTTTGAAGATGAAGTCAAAACATGTATAAATGAATTAAATACATTATCTATAAAACTCGAAAGAGAAACAGATTTAGAGAGATATTATGAAGTAATATTAAATGATAAAGAAAATTTGAAATCTTTAATTGAAAGGCCTGAAATGCCACAAACTTGGGATGATATATATATTAATTTAAGCAATATAAAATTTAAAACATGGCCAAGACAAGCAAAAACTGATAGTAAATTAAAAGATAAATGTAAAGAGATACGAGATAGTGTAAAAGATAGAATAAAAGACTTAAATAAAAAAATATTTATATATTCATCGAATGAAGCAAATAAGGATATTTATGATATGTACAATGTATTAAAATTATTAGAAAATGTAATAATGCAATTTTCAGAAAAGTATCAAGAAAATAAAAGAGATAAAAATATTATAGATTTTAATGATATAGAGCATTATGCATTAAAAATATTAGTAAAAAAGGATAAAAATGGAGACTACATCCCTACAGAAATTGCAAAAACTTATAAAGAAAAATTTGTAGAAATAGCAATAGATGAATACCAAGACAGCAATTTAGTACAAGAATATATTTTAACAACAATATCAAATGGTAATAATATATTCATGGTTGGAGATGTAAAACAAAGTATATATAAATTTAGACAAGCAAGACCAGAGTTGTTTTTAGAAAAATATGATAAATATGCTTTAGCAGAAGATGAGGATATAGAGTGCAAGGAGAATACAAAAATACAGCTTTTTCAAAATTTCAGAAGTAGAAAGAATATATTAGATATCACAAATATAATATTTAAAAGTATTATGAGTAAAGAACTTGGAGATATTGAGTATGATGAAAGAGAATTTCTAAATTATGGAGCAAAATTTGAAAATCCAAAAGACAATATAAATATTGCAGGAAAAGTAGAACTAAATATTATAGATTTATCAGAAAATGAAGATGAAGAAAATAAAAATAATAGTATAGATGAAATAGAAAATATAATTCTAGAAAAAAGTGAAATAGAGGCAAAATTTGTAGCAAATAGAATTAATGAGCTATTACACAGCAATTATTATGTTTATGATAAAAAACAAGGATACAGAAAAGTAACATATAAGGATATTGTAATCTTACTTAGAACTACATCTAATGTTGCACCAGTATATGAGAGAGAACTTAATAAATTAGAATTACCTGTATTTAGTGATTCTACGTCAAGTTATTTTGAAACAGAAGAAATACAAACAATTTTAGCTGTTCTAAAAATAATAGATAATCCTAATTCAGATATTCCATTAGTTACTGTATTAAGATCTGCAATAGGAGGTTTTACAGATAATGAATTAGTAGAAATAAGATTACAGTCTAAAAATACAAGTTATTATGAAGCATTAGAAGAAATGAAAAGTAATAGTGAAGAGGGTATGCTAAAAGAAAAGGTAATAAGGTTTTTAAAAATGCTTGAAAAGTGGCAAGAAAAACAAGAATACTTAAGTTTGGATGAACTTATATGGTATATATATGAAAGTACAAACTATTATGATTTTATAAATAGTAGTCCTAATGGAGAATTAAAAACTGCGAATCTAAAATTATTATTTGAAAAAGCAAAAGACTATGAAAAGGCAAGTTTTAAAGGACTATATAATTTTATAAATTACATAGATAAAATAAGTAAATCATCAGGAGATATGGGTTCTGCAAAAATAATTGGTGAAAATGAAAATGTAATTAGAATAATGAGTATCCATAAAAGCAAAGGACTCGAATTTCCAGTTGTATTCTTATGTGAGACAGGAAAAATGTTTAATTTGCAAGACCTAAATCAAAGTATATTATTGCATCAAGATATGGGATTTGGTCCTAAATATATAGATTATGAAAGAAAAATAGAATATAACACACTCGCAAAAGAAGCAATTAGAATAAAAAGTATAAAGGAAATATTATCAGAGGAGATGAGACTTTTATATGTTGCTACTACCCGTGCAAAAGAAAAACTTATAATAACGGGGTGTGATAATAACTTTAAAAAATCAATTACAGAAAAAGAGAATATGACTTATAAAGAAAAAAATGAAAAACTAAACATAGTAAATATAAAAAAGGGAAAATCATATTTAGATTGGCTAGAATTAGTATATGCCAATAACAAAGAAAAAATAAATGATATATTGGAAGTTAATTTACTAAACAAGAATGAAATAAAAGGAAGATTAGATACTAAAGAAAATAAAAAAATTAAAAATGATATTGAAAATTTTGAGGTAGAAGATAAAGAATTAATACAAAAAGTAAGCAATTTACTAAATTGGGAATATCCATATATAAAAAGCACAAAAATTGAGGGCAAGACATCTGTAACAGATATTGCAAAGGGAAAGAAACAAGAAATTATAGATATGACAGAAAGCCCAAAATTCTTAAATGAAAAAAAAGAACTAAACAAAGCAGAAATTGGTACATTAATGCATTTAATTATGCAAAAATTAGATTTTAATAAAACATATAATGAAGGAAGCATTAAAGAATTAATACAAGAGTTAATTAAATCAAAAATAATTAACGAAAATCAAGCAAAATACATCAATATAGAAAAAATATTAAAATTTACTAAATCTAACTTATATTCAGAACTTAAAACAGCAAAAGAAATACAAAAAGAAAAACCTTTTTATTTATATATCTCTTCTAATGAAATATATAAAGATGAAGCAGATGAAAGAATATTAGTTCAAGGAATTATAGATTTATATTATATAAATAAAAATGATGAACTTATATTAGTAGACTATAAAACAGACTATGTAGCAAATAATAATGAACAAGAATTAATAGATAAATATAAAAGGCAACTAAATATATATAAAAGAGCATTAGAAAAAGCATTAAATAAAAAGGTAAAAGCTAAATATATTTATTCAATATATTTGGATAAGGAAATTTGCATATTAACATAATTTATGATATAATAAGGCAAGCATAATTTTTGTGCATAATCCTTTTTTTTGGAAAAGCAAGCTAGAGTAAAATTAAGGTCAGTTTCTAGATTGCGATGGCATAAACATTGTAGCAACGCAAAATTGCAAGAAAGGAGATTGAAAATGGACTTTATAAAATTAAAAAAGATTGTCACAAGTAGCGATATTATGAAACTTACGCTACCTGATAGTAAAATATCATGTTTTGCAGTAAAATATGCAAGTTCCAAAGATAATAATGAACAATTATGCGAACTAATGCGTAATTATGAAAGTTTTTGGATACCAAATAATAGAGTATTTGATATTTTAATTAGAATTGATTCTGTAGAATCATTTGAAGAAATACCAACTGACTCTGATCTTGTTGAATGTCGACATTGGTCTAAATTACCTTCAGTAACAAAAGTTACATTAAAAAATGGAACTGTATATTTTGTTTTTGACAGAATAGGAGTAGTAGATGGATTACTATTAAAGTAACATTTTCAATTAAAGGCTATTAGGTATTTCCTAATAGCCTCCTTTTTATTTATAAAAGTCTAGAAACAAAACTTTAAATTTGCATATTAACACAATTTGTGATATAATAAAAAAAGCATAATTTTTGTGCATAATCCTTTTTTGGGGAAAGCAAGCTAGAGTAAAATTAAGGTCAGTTTCTAGGCTGCGATGGCATAAATATTGTAGCAACGCAAAATTGCAAAAAGGAGGGAATGGTATGTGTAGAGAAGTTTTCGTTGTACATTATGAATCTATAGAAAATGATTTTGGTGAAACAATAAAAGTAGCCAGTGAGGTTTTTACAGAAACAGTCATTAACGAAAAGTATATACTTACAGCAACAAACATGAGAACACCAGCTAAAGATGGAGCTTTCTTTGACACATGCAAAATAACTTTTATAAACGGAGAATCCATTAATATACTTGGAAAAGTACAGATTTATCCCGACGGAACTATATTTTTCAATGATTCAAATGAAAATTATGAAGATTAAAAAGCATACCATGGCAAAGGCGTTATTGGGTATTCACCACCTAGTAATGCCTTTCCTTTACAAAACGTCAAAAATATAGTATAATTATGAAGAATTAAACAAAAAGGAGAAATAAAATGGCAACACTAAAAAAGTTTTGGATATATTTTTTAATGTTTATAGTATCTTTTATAATAATAACTATATTAACAAATTTGGCAATGAGAGATAATTACAAAGATATAACAGATTATGAAATATTATCTTCATCTCCAGAAATTAGAGTAAATGAATGTAAAGCGGAATATTCACATGGATATATAACTGGAACAGTAACTAATAATACAGGAAAACATTTTCCTCTTAAATACTTACAAGTTGATTTATATAATAAAGATGGAATATATTTAGGAACTGAATACAAAGAATTGAAATATTTTAATGTGGATGAAACAATTAATTTTGATATCAATTATAGTTATAATGATACAAGCAAAGTAGTTCTTGATATAACTGATGAAATGACAAAAAAAGAAAAAATTAATTTCTTTAATAGTATAGATGATGATCAATTAAAAATAGCTTTACCTATTGCAGGAATTCTTGTTTTTTATACTATACTACCATAATTAAATTTGAATATAAAACTTCTTTTGTATTGAAAATTAAAGATATATAAATATAAAATAGCAAATTGTTTAAAAATTTCTAAAAAACATTTGCTATTTTATTTATTTTGTAATATAATTGCAACATAAATGTAATATTTTTGTAAACAATAATATATATTAGAAAGGATAGATGCTAAATGTTCAGTTTTAAACGGTTTTGGATTTGGACAAGATATAGGTATAGATTTGGGAACTGCAACTGTAATTGCCTATGTTAAAGGGAAAGGTATTGTTTTAAGAGAACCTTCAGTTGTTGCAGTAAATAATATTACAAATGAAGTATTAGCAGTAGGAGGAGAAGCAAGAAGAATGCTTGGAAGAACACCAGGTAATATTGTTGCGACAAGACCGTTAAAAGATGGAGTAATATCTGATTATACAGTTACAGAAAAAATGCTTAAGCATTTTATAAATAAAATATGTGGTAAATTTGTATTTGCTCCAAGAATTATGATATGTATACCATCACAAGTAACAGAAGTTGAAAAAAAAGCAGTAATAGATGCTGCCTCACAAGCTGGAGCAAGAAGAGTATATTTAATTGAAGAACCAATTGCAGCAGCAATAGGAGCAGGAATTGATATATCAAAGCCATGTGGAAATATGGTTGTAGATATTGGTGGGGGAACAACAGATGTTGCAGTAATATCACTAGGAGGATCAGTTGTAAGCACCTCACTAAAAGTAGCTGGAGACAAATTTGATGAAGCGATAGCAAAATATATTAAGAAAAAACATAATGTTATGATAGGAGAGAGAACAGCAGAGGATTTAAAAGTTAATATAGGATGTGTATATCCAAAAATTCAAGATGTAGAAATGGATATTAGAGGAAGAGATTTAATAACAGGTCTTCCAAAAACAATAACAATAAAATCAAGTGAAATGATGGAAGCTTTAGCAGAACCAGCAATGTTAATAGTAGATGCAGTTCACTCAACATTAGAAA
Organism: uncultured Clostridia bacterium; assembly: GCA_947623865.1. Classification (GTDB taxonomy): domain Bacteria; phylum Bacillota; class Clostridia; order TANB77; family CAG-508; genus CAG-452. The sequence continues at coordinate 10,223 of CANQIC010000015.1, forward strand.
AAACACCACCAGAGCTTGCAGCAGATATAAGTGACAGAGGAATATACATGACAGGTGGAGGATGTTTAGTAGATGGATTAGACAAGTTGTTACAAGAACAAACAGGAATAAATGTAATGATAGCAGAAGACGCTATAAGTTGTGTTGCTTTAGGAACAGGGAAAGCATTAGATAATTTAGATACTTTAGATGGAAAAACAAGAAGATAAATAAATAGCCCCTCTTTAATATAGATAATTGATAATGAATAGTGAATAATTAAAAACAAATAATTTACTATTCATTTTTTTAAATATTTCACAAACAACAATTTATAATAAAGGAGTAAAATATGAAAAAAGTAGCATTTTATACATTAGGATGCAAAGTAAATCAATACGAAACTAATGCAATGATTGAGCAATTTATAAAAAAGAATTACAAGTTAGTTAATTTTGAAGATATATCAGATATATATATAATAAATACATGTACAGTAACTAATATGTCTGATAGAAAGTCAAGACAAATAATAAGAAGAGTAAAACAAATAAATCCCAAATCAATTCTTGTTGTAACAGGATGTTATGCTCAAGTTGCAGTAAAAGAATTAGAAAAAATAAAAGAGATTGATTTAATTGTTGGAAATACTGAAAAAAAGAATATAGTAGAAATCGTAGAGGATTGCCTTGATAAATATAAATGTCGGTTACAAAAATGAAGATATAGAGATTCCTAAAAACTTACATAGAGTTAACATCACAGACATAAACAATCAAAAAGAATTTATTGATTTTGGAATAACGACATATACAGAAAAAACTAGAGCAGTAATCAAAGTGCAAGATGGATGTGATAATTTTTGTTCATATTGCATAATTCCATATGCTAAAGGAAGAGTGAGAAGCAGAAACTTAAAAAGTATACTTGATGAGATAAATAGAATAGTAGAAAAGGGAATACAAGAAGTTGTAATAACAGGAATTCATATTGCATCATATGGAATTGATTTTAAAGATAAAAATATAAGACTAATTGATTTATTAGAAGAGATAAATAAAATAGAAAAATTAAAAAGAATAAGACTTGGTTCATTAGAACCTAATATCATAACAGATGAATTCGTAGAAAGATTGAAAAAAGTAGATAAAATATGCGATCATTTCCATTTATCGCTTCAAAGTGGATGCACAGAAACTTTAAAGAGAATGAATAGAAAATACACTACTGAAGATTTTGAAAAAGTAGTAAAAAGACTGAGAAATGCATTTCCAAATGTGGCTCTTACAACAGATATAATAGTAGGGTTTCCAGGAGAAACAGATGAGGAATTTAATATTACATATAATTTTTTGAAGAAAATTAATTTTTATAAAATGCATATATTTAAATATTCTCAAAGAAAAGGGACAAGAGCAGCAGTAATGCCTAATCAAATAGATGGAAATATTAAAGAAGAAAGAAGTCATAAACTTATTAAACTTTCAAATAAAAATGAAAAAGAATTTTTAAATAAATATATTAATAGAGAAGTAGAAGTGTTATTTGAACAAAAACAAGATGATTATATAAAAGGACATACATCAAACTATATGGTAGTTAAAGTAAAATATAAAAACATAGAAAACAAGATTATAAATGTAAAATTAATAGATGAAGATAAACTAGAGTTGATAGGAAAATTATGCAATAAAACTGTAACAAGTTTGTAACAAAAAAGTAATACAAAATTAACCAAAAAGTATTGATTAAATAATATATTTGTAGTATAAAATTTATATAAATATAAGAGTAAATTATATATTAGATTAAATTTACAAAAGATAAATAGGTATGAAAACATATCAAAGAGGGGGATATAAAATGTCAGAAAATTTAAATAATGAGGTAGCAGAAGAATTATCAAATGAATCAATAAAAGAACTTGCAGATGCATTAAAAAAAGTTGATATTTCTCAAGAAAATGCATTAGATGAATTAGAAGCAAATTCAAATGAACAAGTAGATAATTCAACATTTAAAGTAGCTGGAACAAATTTACCAGAAAAAACAAGTGTATGGACAAAAATAAAAAATGTATTATTCTATGAAATAAAAGTAGAATTGACACCATATCAACAAAAAGTTGAAGATGAAATAAATGAATTTTTACACAAAGAAATTACATGGAAATCAGTTAAAAACTTTTTATTCAAAGAAGTTCCAATTACATATAAAGGAAAAAGAGTATTTTAATATAAAAACATTATAAAATAATTAAAAAGAACACTTGAATTGTGTTCTTTTTTGTTATAGAATACATTTGATTTGATAATAATATAATTGATAGATATCTTTATGATATCGGAAAGAGAGGAATTTTTATGTCAGTAAAAGTAGCAATTAATGGGTTTGGACGTATAGGACGTCTAGCATTTAGACAAATGTTTGGAGCAGAGGGGTATGAAATAGTTGCAATAAACGATTTAACAAGCCCAAGTATGCTAGCACATTTATTAAAATATGATTCAGCACAAAAAAGATATGAAAAAGCAGATACAGTATTTGCTGGAGAGGATTCAATAACAGTAGATGGAAAAACAATAAAAATATATGCAGAAAAAGATGCAGCAGATTTACCTTGGGGTAAAATAGGAGTAGATGTTGTACTAGAATGTACAGGATTCTATACAACAAAAGAAAAAGCAGAAGCTCATATCAAAGCAGGAGCTAAAAAAGTAGTTATTTCAGCACCGGCTGGAAAAGATTTACCAACAGTAGTTTTCGGAGTTAATGAAAATGTATTAACTGCAGATGAAAAAATTATATCTGCAGCATCATGTACAACAAACTGCTTAGCACCTATGGCAAAAGCATTAAATGATTATGCACCAATTCAATCAGGAATAATGACAACAGTTCATGCATATACAGGAGACCAAATGTTATTAGATGGTCCACATAGAAAAGCAGATTTAAGAAGAGCAAGAGCTGCTGCTGTAAATATTGTTCCTAATTCAACAGGAGCTGCAAAAGCAATTGGATTAGTTATTCCAGAATTAAATGGAAAATTAATAGGATCTGCTCAAAGAGTTCCAGTTCCAACAGGGTCAACAACAATATTAATAGCTGTTGTTAAAGGTCAAGATATAACAGTAGAAAAAATAAATGAAGCAATGAAGAAACAGTCGAGTGAATCTTTTGGATATACTGAAGAACCATTAGTATCTTCAGATATTATAGGAATTACCTATGGTTCTTTATTTGATAGCACACAAACAATGGTAACAAAAATATCTGATGACTTGTATCAAGTTCAAGTAGTTGCTTGGTATGATAATGAAAATTCATATACAAGTCAAATGGTAAGAACAATAAAATACTTTGCAGAATTAGATAAATAAATATATTATAAAGGAATTAATATAAAATTACATTTTAAATTATGAACTGTAGGGGTTGCCGCCTTCGGCAGCCCCTGGGTCGCTTAAGGGCAGCGACCCCTACAAAAGTGAAAAGGGGAGATAATGATGAATAAAAAAACTGTAAGAGATATTGATGTAGTAGGAAAAAAAGTATTAGTTAGATGTGACTTTAATGTACCTTTAGATAAAGAAACAGGTAAAATAACTGATAACAGAAGAATAAGAGCAGCTATACCTACAATTCAATATCTATTAGATAATAATGCTAAAGTTATACTTTGTTCACATTTAGGAAGACCAAAAGGAGAAGTTAATCCTAAATATTCATTAAAACCAGTAGCAGAAGAATTATCAAAATTATTAGAAAAAGAGGTAAAGCTTGCAAAAGATGTTATAGGTGAAGATGCAAAGGCACTTGTAGCAAATATAAAAGAAGGAGAAGCTATTCTTCTTGAAAATGTTAGATTTCATCGTGAAGAAGAAAAAAATGATTCTGAATTTTCAAAAGCACTTGCAAGTTTTGGAGAAATATATGTAAATGATGCTTTTGGAACATCACATAGAGCTCATAGTTCAACAGCAGGAGTTGCAGATTATTTGCCAGCAGTTTCAGGATTTTTAATTGAGAAAGAATTAGAATTTTTAGGAGGAGCATTAGAAAATCCTAAAAGACCATTTATTGCAATACTTGGTGGAGCAAAAGTATCAGATAAAATAGGAGTAATTGAAAATTTAATTGATAAAGTTGATACATTGATAATAGGTGGAGGAATGAGTTATACATTCTTTAAGGCACAAGGATTTAATATAGGTACATCAATATGCGAAGAAGATAAATTAGATTTAGCAAAAAGTCTTTTAGAAAAGGCAAAAGCTAAAGGTATAGAATTATTATTACCAATTGATAATAAAGTAGCAAAAGAATTTTCTAATGATAGTGAGTATATTGAAGTTTCATCAAATGGAATTCCTGATGGATATATGGGATTAGATATTGGTACTAAAACAATAGAAAATTTTAAACAAGTTTTAAAAGATGCAAAAACTGTTGTATGGAATGGACCTTTAGGTGTATTTGAATTTGAAAAATTTGCTGTAGGAACAAATGAAGTTGCAAAAATATTAGCAAATTTAGATGCCACAACAATAATAGGTGGAGGAGATTCAGCAGCAGCAATTGAGAAATTAGGTTTAGCAGATAAAATGACACATATATCAACAGGTGGTGGAGCATCACTTGAATTTTTAGAAGGTAAGACTTTACCAGGTATAGACTGCCTTGAAAACAAATGAGAGCGTACTAGCGACTTGTAGGTGCTAATTAAAATGCACAATACACTAATTTTGATTTGTTTTATATATAAATGAAAACGTGTAGGGGTCGCACTATTGGACGACCCGAAAAAGAGAAAAATGAAGGGGAGATTAATTATATGAGAAAAAAAGTAATTGCAGGAAATTGGAAAATGAATAAGTTACCAAATGAAGCTATAGATTTTATTACAGAACTTGCACCACTTGTTAAAGATTCAAAAAATGAAGTAATAATATGTGTACCATATACAGATTTATTTTATAGCTTATTACATACTCAAGATACAAATATAAAAGTAGGAGCACAGAATATGCATTTTGAAGAAAAAGGTGCATATACTGGAGAAGTTTCAGGAGAAATGTTAAAATCAATTGGAGTAGAATATGTAATAATAGGACATTCAGAAAGAAGAGCATATTATGGTGAAACAGATGAAACAGTAAATAAAAAATTAAAAAAAGCACATGCTTTAGGATTAAAACCAATTGTATGTGTAGGAGAAAGCTTAGAGCAAAGAGAAGATGGCTCAGCAAAAGAAGTAGTAACAACTCAAACAAAGCTTGCATTAGAAGGACTTAAAAAAGATGAAGTAGAAAAAACAATTATAGCATATGAGCCAATTTGGGCAATTGGAACAGGAAAAACAGCTACAAAAGAAGATGCAAATGAAACAATAAAATGGATTAGGGAAAAAATTGAAGAAATATATGGAAAAGATGTATCAGAAAGTGTTATAATACAATATGGTGGAAGTGTAAAATCATCAAATGCAAAAGACCTATTCGAGATGTCAGACATAGATGGTGGCTTGGTAGGTGGAGCAAGCTTAGATGCTCAAGAATTTGCAAAAATAGTAAACTATAAATAGATATAATTTTACTAAAGGAAGTTGAGGAAAGATATAATTATGGATAAAAAATTAACGATGCTTATGATATTAGACGGTTTTGGAATAAACGAAAGAGAAGATGGAAATGCAGTAAAACTTGCAAATACACCAGTTTTAGACAAACTAATGAAACAAAATCCCACAACAACAATAAAAACAAGTGGATTAGATGTAGGACTTCCAGAACGGACAGATGGGAAATTCAGAAGTAGGACATACTAATATAGGTGCAGGAAGAATTGTATATCAAGAATTAACAAGAATAACGAAATCTATTGAAGATGGAGATTTTTTCAGTATTCCAGAATTATGCCGGTGCAATAGATAATTGCAAAAAGCACAATTCTAAATTACATATAATGGGCTTATTATCAGATGGAGGAGTACATAGTCATATACGCCATTTATACGCTTTGTTAGAACTTGCAAAAAGAAAAGATTTTGAAGATGTATATGTGCATTGCTTTTTAGATGGGAGAGATACACCTCCACTATCGGCAGAAACATATATAACAGATTTAGAAAAGAAAATGGAAGAAAAAGGTGTAGGAAAAATTGCAAGTATTTCTGGTAGATTTTATGCAATGGATAGAGATAAACGTTGGGAGAGAGTAAGCAAAGCTTATGATGCAATAGTTAATGGAGTTGGAGAAAAAGAGACAAGTGCAAGTATTGCAATAGAAAAATCATATCAAAAAGAAGTATTTGATGAATTTGTTGTACCAACTCTAATTTGCAATAATGGAGAACCAATTGCAACTATCTCAGAAAATGATTCAGTTATATTTTTTAATTTCAGACCAGATAGGGCAAGAGAAATTACAAGAAGCTTAGTAGATAGAGAGTTTGATGGGTTTGAAAGAAAGTATTTTCCATTATACTATGTGTGCTTTACAAATTATGATGAAACAATTAAAAATGTACATATAGCTTTTAAGAAGGATGAAATAAAAAATACATTTGGTGAAATATTGGGTAAAAGAGGCATGACACAGCTAAGAATTGCAGAAACAGAAAAATATGCACATGTAACATTCTTCTTTAATGGAGGAGAAGAAAAGCAATATCCAGGAGAAGATAGAATATTGATTCCATCACCAAAAGTAGAAACATATGATTTAAAACCAGAAATGAGTGCCATAGAAGTAACTGATAATGTTATTGATGCAATAAATTCTAAAAAATATGATTCTATAATATTAAATTATGCAAATCCAGATATGGTTGGACATACAGGAAATTTAGATGCTGCCATAAAAGCATTAGAAACTATTGATGAATGTGTGGGAAGAGTTGTAGAGGCAGTAGAAAATAATGGAGGGGTTTTATTAATTACAGCAGATCATGGAAATTCAGAACAAATGATAGATTATTCTACAGGCGAACCACATACAGCACATACAACAAATGTAGTACCATTAATATTAGTAGGAAAAGATGCAAAATTAAAAGAAGGAAGACTTGCAGATTTAATACCAACAATGCTAGATATTATGGGAATAGAAAAACCAGAAGAAATGACAGGAAAATCTTTATTAGAAAAGTAGAGTAGTATGAAATCTGACATCACCAGATACTAAGGTGGACATAGCTCTTCTACAAAGAAGAAATATATGATACATTTGGAGAATACGATATAACAGAAGATGTACCAGTTATAAGCTTTAAAAATTTAAAAATATCACTTGCAGATTTCTACAAAAAAATAAAGACTGGATAGTAAAAGAAGATGAAGAAGAATATGAAGATTTAGAATAATTAAGTTTATAATAGGAGAATAGTTAAACATATCTAATTTTGTTAAGCTATGTACCTATTGCATATATATAAAATTTTAAAGGAGGAATATTCATGAAGGAATATTTAGCAATTGAAGAAGTAAAAGCATTAGAGGTTTTAGACTCTAGAGGAAACCCAACAGTACAAGTTGAGGTAATTACAGAGGAAGGAACAAATGGTGTAGCAATGGTGCCATCAGGAGCATCAACAGGAAGCTTTGAAGCTGTAGAATTAAGAGATGGAGATAGTTCTAGATATTTAGGAAAAGGTGTTTTAAAAGCAGTTGAAAATGTAAACAAAATAATATCAAAAGAATTAGAAGGAATGAATGTATTTGACCAAGTAGAAATAGACAAAAAATTAATAGAAATAGACGGAACAGAAAATAAAGGAAAACTTGGAGCAAATGCAACACTTGGAGTATCACTTGCTGTAGCAAAAGCAGCAGCAAATTCATTAGGTATGAGCCTATACAAATACATAGGAGGAGCAAATGCAAAAACAATGCCAGTTCCTATGATGAATATATTAAATGGTGGAAAACATGCAGACAATACTGTAAATATCCAAGAATTTATGATAATGCCAGTTGGAGCAAAAACATTTGGTGAATGTTTAAGAATGTCAGCAGAAATATATCATACACTTAAAAAAGTAGTAAAATCAAAAGGACTATCAACAGGTGTAGGAGATGAAGGTGGATTTGCACCAAACCTATCAAGTGATGAAGAAGCATTAAAACTTATAGTAGAAGCTATTAGTGAAGCTGGATATAAACCAGGTGAGGACGTAGTATTAGCATTAGATGTAGCAAGTACAGAAATGTATGATGAAGCTAAAAAAATAGGAAAAGAAGGAAGTTATTATTTTTGGAAAACAGATGAATTAAAATCAGTAGATGAAATGATAAAATATTTAACAGATTTAGCTAATAAATATCCAATAGTATCAATAGAAGATGGCTTAGCAGAAGAAGACTGGGAAGGATGGAAAAAGCTAACAGATACATTAGGAGATAAATTACAATTAGTAGGAGATGACTTATTTGTAACTAATATAAAAAGATTACAAAAAGGATTAGACAATAAAACAGCAAACAGTATATTAATTAAATTAAATCAAATAGGAACATTAACAGAAACATTAGATGCAATAGAACTTGCAAAGAAAAACGGATATACAGCAGTTGTATCACATCGTTCAGGAGAAACAGAGGACACAACATTAGCAGACGTTGCAGTAGCTACGAATGCAGGACAAATAAAAACAGGAGCACCATGTAGAACAGATAGAGTTGCAAAATATAATAGACTATTAAACATAGAAGCAGAATTAGGAGATTTAGCAATATATCCAGGAAGAAAAGGATTAAACAGATAAATTTAAAAATTTTTATCATAAAAAACTACTTTGAAAAAGTTCAAAGTGGTTTTTTCATTTATAAAGTTTCGAAGAAAATTCCTGTTATATAAATTTTTTAATAACAAATAATATAATTATATTATTTCAAAAAGGAGGATTTATATAATGGAAAATTTTGAAAATGATGAAAATAAAAAGGAAAGACAATTAGATAATTTAGTTAACATTGCCGAAAAGCATACAAGAACAGAAAGACATCTAGAACAATATTCTAATATAGGAGATCCAGACAATAAAGAACATGCAAGACAAAAACAAGACATTAGAGAAGGAGAAATGAACAATTTAAAAAATAATATAATCAATGAAAATGAAACACCAGAAGAACAATTAGAAAATTTAAAAGATAATTATGTAAGCTCTAATGCATATATGTTAAAAAATAAAGACAGTATGGATGAAGAAATGTTAAACAATTTAGAGAAAAGGCAAGAGCACAGAAAAGAGCAAATAGAAAACTTAGAAGATAATGAATAGGATTTTGGGGATTATCCCCAAAATCCTATTATTGGCTGGGGTGGTAGGATTCGAACCTACGAAATGTCGGAGTCAGAGTCCGATGCCTTACCGCTTGGCGACACCCCAATATTATTAAGTAACAACATACATATAATAGCATTTTATTTTAAATAAATCAAGAGATAATATTTTAGTAGTGTGGCAAAAGAACTTTTCTTGTGTTAAAATAATTAAGAGGTAAGTTATGAATAAACAAGTTTTAAGAAAGAATTATTTAAATATCCGAAAAGATATAAACGGAGTAGATAAAAGAAAATATGATAATGACATTTTTAATAGAATTATTAATTTAGAAGAGTATAAAGAGAGTAAACTAATTTTAATATATGTATCATTAGAATGTGAAGTAAATACTTTTAAATTAATAGAATACACTTTGAATATTGCTAAAAAAGTAGCTGTACCAAAGTGTGAAGAAAATAATATAACTTTTTATGAGATTAAAAGTTTAAAAGATTTAGAAGAGGGGAAATTTGGAATATTAGAACCAAAAGCAAATAAACCTGTAACAGATTTTAATAATAGCATATGTATTGTTCCAGGTGTTGCATTTGATAAACAAAACAATAGGATAGGATATGGAAAAGGATTTTATGATAGATTTTTAAAAAATTATAAAGGAATAAAGATAGGGATAACATACAAAGAATGTATATGTGATAAAATTGATAGCGATATTAATGATATAAAAATGGATAAAGTTATTTTTAATGGAGGAAAATTATGAAAGCAATGTGTATATCAGATATTCATGGAAGTATTGAAAATCTTAAAGGAATAATAGAAAAATTTAAAGAAGAAAATGCAGAAAAACTATTAATATTAGGAGATTTTTCTAGTTACTATTATTCATCAACTGATTTTGAAATAGCAGAAATATTAAATAATATGGCAGGATGTATTGTAGCAGTTAAGGGAAACTGCGATAATTCACATATAGATGAATTATTTAATTTTGGATTAGGATATTTAAAGACTATTGATATAAATGGTATAAAAGTAACATTAACGCATGGACATATATATAATCCCAATTATTTGCCAGAAAACTGTGGAGATATTTTTCTATCAGGGCATACACATGTAGCAATGCTTGAAAAAATAGGAGAAAAGATGATTGCAAATCCAGGTTCTATTTCTAAACCAAGAGGGGGAACAAAGAAAAGCTATATAATAATAGATGAAGAAAATATAGAGTTAAAAAATATTAATGGAGAATTGATTAAAAGTTTAAAAATATAGATTTAAATATTAAAACAAATGTAAAATCTTGACATTTTTAAATAAAATATTGTATAATGAATATACTAATATTGATGCATAATTTATGTATCAAAAAATGAGAGAGTTCCTGCTTTAGTGGAAGATTAAAAATGAGAGAGTTCCTGCTTTAGTGGAAGATTAAAAATGAGAGAGTTCCTGCTTTAGTGGAAGATTAAAAATAGGGGGATTACATATAGTAATCTCTCTATATTTTTTATAAAAAGGAGATTTACATATGGAAATTGAGTTAAAAATAAAAAACGGACATTTAATGGTATATGAAGTAAATTGTGAATACAGAAGATATTTAGAACAATTTGATAATAAAATATCTCAAAAAGATAGTAGAAAATTCTATGGAATTTTAATTAGAAAAGATAAATATGAATACTGCATTCCGTTTACATCAAAAGTAAAACATAGAAATTCTAAATTGACTATCAATATAAAAAATAAAAATAAAATAATTGCACAATTACTATTAAATAATATGATTCCTATTAAAGAAAAACAAGTAAAATTAGTTGATATTGAAAAAGAAAAATATTCTGATTATTTGAAAAGTGAAATAATATATTTAAGTAATAAAAAAGTAATAAATGAAATAGTAAATAAAACTAGCTACATTTTTAGAGTTTTATCTAATGACAAAAGTATTGACTATAAATTTTTCAAAAAATTATGCTGTGATTTTAAAAAATTAGAAGATGTGTATTTAAAATATAATAAAGAATAATAATGAATTATAATAAAAATAAAAAAAGCCTTTTCAATTGATAAGTAAATATGATACAATGTTTAAGAATTGAATGGAGGTTTTTATATGAAAGATATAGCATATAAAAGAATACTGCTAAAATTAAGTGGAGAAGCATTAGCAGGAGAAAAGAAAACAGGAGTAGATTCAAATACTGTTGGTAAAATATGCGATAAAATAAAAGAAATAGTAGATATGGGAGTAGAGGTATCAATAGTAGTAGGTGGAGGAAACTTTTGGAGAGGAAGAAATGGACATGAAATGGAGAGAACAACATCTGATTATATGGGAATGCTTGCAACTACAATAAATGGATTAGCATTACAAGATGCATTAGAAGCAAGAGGAATATATACAAGACTTCAAACAGCAATAGAAATGAGAGAAATAGCAGAACCATATATAAAAAGAAAAGCAATAAAGCATTTAGAAAGAGGAAGAGTAGTTATATTTGCATGCGGTACACGGTAATCCATATTTCTCAACAGATACAGGAGCAGCACTTCGTGCAGCAGAAACAGATGCAGAGGTTATTTTACTTGCAAAAACAATAGATGGAGTATACTCAGCAGATCCAAAACAAGATCCAACTGCTGTAAAATATGATGAAATAACATATTTAGATATATTAAATCAAGACTTAAAGGTAATGGATTCAACAGCAACGTCACTTTGTAGAGACAATAAAATACCATTAGTGGTATTTGGAATAGATGACCCAGATAATATTGTAAGAATTATTAGAGGAGAAAGAATAGGAACTTTAGTTAAATAAGCAAATGAAAAGCAGCATCTTGCGTCGTTAAAATTATAATTAAAATCCTCAATGTACTTATGTACACCTCCGGTATTTAATTATAATTTTGCCTAGCAATATACTACTTTTGATTTGCTTAATATTGAAAAAAGAATTCAAATTATGAAAGGAGAAATTAAATTATGGATTTTAAACATATTGAAGAAAAAATGGATAAAACAATTAATGTTTTAGTAGAAAATTATGCAGAAGTAAGAGCAGGTAGGGCTAATCCTGCAATATTAAATAAAATAAAAGTAGACTATTATGGGACACCAACACCAATAAATCAAGTAGCAGGTATTTCTGTTCCAGAAGCAAGACTAATAGTTATACAACCATGGGATGCTAGTTTATTAAAAGAAATAGAAAAAGAAATATTAAAAGCAGAAATAGGAATCAACCCAAATAATGATGGAAAAGTAATTAGACTTGCATTTCCAGAATTAAATGAGGAAAGAAGAAAAGAATTAGTAAAAGAAATTAAAAAGATAGCAGAAGATGCTAAAGTATCAATCCGTTCTGTAAGAAGAGAAGGAATTGATGAAGCTAAAAAATTACAAAAAGACAACCAAATGACAGAAGATGAATTAAAATCAGCAGAAGACCAAATTCAAAAAATAACAGATGGAAAAATCGCTGAAATAGATAAAATTTTAGCAGAAAAAGAAAAAGAAGTTATGAGTGTATAACTTTTATTAGATTAATAAAGAGCCTTTTTAAGTATAAATTACGAAAGGCTCTTTTGTAATTTAATGTAGAAATATGTAAATAAAAAACTAATGATAATAATAAACACAGTGTGCCTCATTTGCATGTTAGATATAATGAATATAAAGCTTCATACGATTTTGAAGGAAATATATTAAATGGAAGTATACCACCTAAACAAACAAAATTGATAGAAGCATGGATAATAATTCATAAGGAAAAACTTATAACTTTATGGAAATTAATGGAAGAGGAAGGAAGAATTTTTAAGATAAAGCCATTATAATATTAAAGGGGGAAAATGTATGGAACTAACGCCAGATATAATTGAAGTTAAGGCATTAGATAACTATAATATATATTTAAGATTTAAGAACGGTGAAGAAAAGATATATGATATGACTGAACATATAAAAAAAATAAAATATTTTAATAAGTTAAAAAACGAAATATACTTTAAAAGAGTTAAACCAAGAGGAGATACAGTAGAATGGGAAAATGGAGAGGATGTTGCACCTGAGAATTTATACTATGACAGTATACCCAGAAATGAGTATAATGGAAATATAGATTGATACAAAAGCTTTTTGAAAATTATTTTCAAAAAGCTTTCATTTTTTTAATATATTATGATAGAATAGTAAAGACAAAAGTATTTAAAGAAAGGTAATTTTAAATGGATAGTATTGATAAAAATAATTTACCAAAGCATATAGCAATAATAATGGATGGAAACAGGAGATGGGCAAAAGATAAAGGACTTGCAACAAGAGATGGTCATAAAGCAGGAGCAGACGCCCTTGAAAACATATCAAAATTTTGTAATGAAATAGGAATAAAATACTTAACTGTTTATGCATTTTCAACAGAAAATTGGAAAAGAAGTAAAGAAGAAATATCTGCATTAATGGCAATATTAAGGGTATATGTAGATTCATTTTTAAAAGAAAAAAACAAACAAAATATAAGAATCAAATTATTAGGAGATATATCGGGATTATCAAAGGGATTACAAAAATCAATAAATAAAGCAATTGAAACTACAAAGAATAATACAGGACTTACACTAAATATAGCATTTAACTATGGTGGAAGACCAGAATTAGTAAGAGCAATGAAAAATATCGCTAAAGAAGTTAAAGAAAATAAAATAAATGTTGAGGATATAAATGAAGAACTTATATCTAACCACTTATATACAGCAGGTGAGCCTGACCCAGACTTACTTATAAGAACAAGCAAAGAGCTTAGAACAAGTAACTTTTTGCCTTGGCAATTAGTATATACAGAATTTTATTTTCCAGACAAACATTGGCCTGACTTTGGTAAAGAAGATTTATTAGAATCAATAAGAGTATATCAAAAAAGAAATAGAAGATTTGGAGGAAGACCATAAATTTAATTAATAATTTATATAATAAATTTTATAATACACAAAATTAAAACAATAGAATATGTAAATAATATATAAATAATTAACTTTTAAATTATTGACAACTTATAAAATATAATTAAAAATACCGTTAAATAGATATAGTTTAAATGTAGGAGAGATAAAATGGAAGAAAAAAAACAAATAAAATTAAGTTTAGGAATAGCAATATGTATATTTATTATTATACTATTAGTAATAGCTTTGTTTGGAGTAATTTACTATTATAATAAAAAAGAATCAAACTATATAGCAGAAAATAATAATAGTACAAATAGAGTGGAAATGAAAGAAAAATTAGAACCTGCAATAGTAACTGAAATATCTGAAGATGAAAAAGAAGATAATAATCAGAATACTGATATCTTTAATGCATTATCAATAGATACTGCAACGAAAAAAATTGTAGATGATGAAATAGCCGCATATTACATAAATAAGCAAGAATTAGGATTAAATGTATCTGTAAGAGAAGGTAAAGTATATTTTACTACTGAAATGAATAAAAAACAATTGGTAGAATATGAAGTGGTTTCAAATGAAAATGAAGTAAAAACATCTGAAAATTTTGAAATACAAATAACAGGATTTGATAAAAAAGTAATAGATGCAGAAATAGCTTGTATGGGAAGTGAAGTAAAAGATTGTTTTATAGTGTTTCTAATGGAAGATGGAACTCTTGAATATTCAACTATAAAAAATTTAGTTATGAATTTAACAACAGAGGGAAAAGTCAATAACATTTCAAACATTCAAAAAATACACACATGTTCAGTAGGATGGTATGATGGAGGAGGAAGAGAAAGTATAGTTGCTTTAGATTATGAAAATAATCTTTATGATATAGGATATGTTTTATTCAACTTAAATAATCAACTTTCTTAAATAAATCATTTATTTATTGAATATATATTAATATAAATTAAGCTTTTTGAAAATTTTTCAAAAAGCTTTCATTTTTTTTATATATTATGATAGAATAATAAAGACAAAACTATATAATAAATATAATGAGTTTTATAGAAGGAATGAATAGTAAAATGGAAAAGATAAATGAACAAAAATTAGTAGATTTATCTGGAAAATGGATATCTTCTTTTATTCAAAACAACAAAATATGTAGAATAGAAGATTTGTTCTAAATAAATATACTATTGAAAGGAGATATATGAAACTAAAAAGAATATTAAGTGGAGTAATAGGACTACCAATTGTAGCATTAATTTTAATATATGGAAATATATATGTAATAGATGTGTTTTTTGCAATTGTTGCAATGATTACAATATATGAATATTTCGAAAGCTTTAAAGGAAAATATAAACCAGTAAAATGGATAGGATATTTATCATGTATACCAATTGTATTTTTACATATAATTCCTAAAGAATACTTATTATATACTATATCATTACTTATAATAGCAATAATATCAATACTATTTATACAAGTAGTATTAAGTAGTATGAAAACTAGTGTAATAGATATAATGATAACATTCTTTGGAATATTTTATATAGTATTTTTCTTATCATTTATTGCTATATTACACGGAATGGAAAATGGTAAATATTTAATTTGGTTTATACTAATTGCAGCTTGGGGTACAGATACTTGTGCATATTTTGTTGGAAGTAAATTTGGAAAACATAAATTCACTAAAATCAGCCCAAAAAAATCAATAGAAGGATGTATCGGAGGAACTCTAGGAGCAATTTTAATTACATTACTATATGCTTTTGCTATAAATAAATTAGCAAATATACAAATTTCATATATATATATAGCACTAATAGGATTTATTTTAAGTGTTTTAAGTCAAATAGGAGATTTATCAGCATCAAGTATAAAAAGAACAATGGGAATAAAAGATTTTGGAAACTTAATTCCAGGGCATGGAGGAATGCTTGACAGAATAGACAGTATAATATTTATAGCACCATTTGCATATTTTTTATTAACCCTAATTTGAGAAGAGCGTATGGACGTGAGGTCATAAAATTTCCTTATCAGGAAATTTTTGCCTCCGTCCTAGCGAATGGGTGTAAGAGATAATTTCAATATAAATATAATATCTGTTAACCCTTTTATCTCCCGGAAGAAGCTCTTCGAGGAGTATGCCGGAACCCAGAAAAAGCGATTAACATCTATTATATTTATATTGAATTAATCTAAAAGATTCTACAAACAACAATTGATTTCACTAATTTAGAAAGGAGTCTGCATTTTGATTTCATTTTTAATAAATGCAATAAAGATAATATTTTTACTAGGATTTTTAATATTTATACATGAAAGTGGACATTTCTTAGTTGCTAAAGCTTGTAAAATTAAAGTAAAAGAATTTGCAATAGGATTTGGACCAACAATTTGGAAAAAACAAGGTAAAGAAACAAAATATGCTTTAAGATTAATACCACTTCGGTGGCTTTGTAAATATGCTTCGGAGAAGAAGAACGCTCAGATGAGCAGGGTTCTTTTAGTACAGCAAGTATACCTAAAAGAATTGCCGTTGTGTTTGCAGGAGGACTAGTTAATATTGTATTTGGATTATTAGTATATTTTATATTAGTATCATCTACAGGTAATTATATAACTACAACAATAGATACAGTTATTCCAAATTATGCGGCAGAACAAGCAGGTATTAATCAAGGAGACGAGATATTAAAAATAAATGGAAAGAAAGTAAGATTAAAAAGTGACATAGATGAAAGGATACAAAATTCTAATGGAAAAGAAACAACTCTTACAATAAAAAGAGAGAATAAAATAAAAGATATAGAACTTATTCCAAGCATAGAAGAAACTAGAGTAATTGGAATATATTTAGGAACGCAAAATGAAGATATATCAGGAGAAATAAAAAGTATATATCAAAATTCACCAGCAGAAGAAGTAGGACTTCAGACAGGCGATAAAATATTGAGTGTAAATGGAGAAAATACTAAAAATGACCCATATAAAATAGTAAATTTAATTTCACAAAGTGAAACTGATGAAATAGTATTAAAAGTTGAAAGAAATGGTGAAACAAAGACATTTAATGTAAAACCAGAAATTCAAAAATCATATAAGATAGGGGTAACATTTAAATTAACAGAAAATAATTTTATAAATAATATATACTATGGATTTTGGGACACAACTAACTTTTCTTTATCAATAGTAGATAATTTAAAAATGATGTTTACAGGAAAAGTAAGTGCAGATCAACTTATGGGACCAGTTGGAATATCAGAAGTGGTTTCTAAAACACAAGGTATCGTAGAGTTTGTATATATGTTAGCACTTATATCATTATCATTAGGTGTAACTAACTTACTACCATTTCCACCTCTTGATGGGGGAAAAATAGTAATATTGTTAGTAGAAGCAATTAGAAAAAAACCAATAAAAGAAAATACTGAAATAGCAATACAAATGGCAGGATTTTGTCTGCTTATTGGATTATCTATATATGTAACATATAACGATATATTAAGAATATTTTAACAACAAATACATTACAATATAAATATACTATCTGTTAACCCTTTTGTCTCCCGGAAGAGAAACTTTGAAGGAAAATGCCGGAACCCAGAAAAAGGGCTTAACATCTATTATATTTATATTGTAATGTAAATTATAAAATAACGCAGTAGTAGAAGGGATGAAGTAAACAAATGCTAAATGTAGTAAAAGACGTATTTAAAGATTATAAAGAACAAAGCAATATATTAGATGCGAAAATAGAAAATATAAATTTATTTAAAAAAAGTAATAAATTAGAGATAAATTTAATAACAGAAAAACAAATAACCCTGCAAGAATTTGAAAGTTTTGAAGAATATCTAAAACAAAGATTCCAAATAGAGAAAATATCCTTAAACATAAAAAATGGTGAAAAAGGGGCCAGGCCCCTTTTTCACCAAGAACTAAAAAACGGCTGGGAAAGTATTGTAAAATATGTTTCAAAAAAGTATCCCTTAACAAAAGCAATATTAGACAAAAGCAATGTTGAAGTGGAAGATAATAAAGCTATAGTTTCTTTGAATACTAAAAATGCAGATTTTTTACATTCTTATGAAATTGATAAAGAAATAGAAAAAACAATAGAAAATATATATGGATTAAAAATCAAAGTAGAATTTAAAGAAAATATTACAGAAGATACTTTAAAGAAACAATCAAAGTTTTTAGAAGAATTGGAGAAAAATGCATGTGAAGATTTGATGCATGAGATAAATGTTCAAAATGAAATAGCCCTTCAAATGAAAAAACAGAAGCAAGAGGTGGAAGAACTTGAAAATCAAGAAGAAAGAAAAAATCCATTAATATTAGGAAGAACAGATAAGATAAAAGATAAAATAGTTAAAATATCGGATTTGACCCCAGACTATGGAAGAGTTGCAATAGAAGGAAAAGTTATTAGTGTAGATTCAAGAGAATTAAAAAACGGAAAGACACTTGCAATGTTTAATATTTATGATGGGACAAGCACTATTACGTGTAAATCATTTATAGAGGCTGAAAAGACAAGTAAAGTGATGATAAGATTAAAAGAGGCAAAGAGGTTAAAAATAGCTGGAAATGCTCAATTTGATAACTTTGCAAAAGAGCTAGGAGTAATAGCAAATATAATAATAGAAATGCCAGATATACAAGAATTAAAGAGAATGGATTTATCAAAACAAAAAAGAGTAGAATTACATCTTCATACTCAAATGAGCCAAATGGATGGAGTAACTTCTGCTACAGATTTAATAAAAAGAGCAAGTTCTTGGGGTATGAAAGCTATAGCAATTACAGACCACGGGGTTGTTCAAAGTTTTCCAGAGGCAAAAAAAGCTGCAGATAAATTTGGAATAAAAGTTATATATGGGGTTGAAGCATACTTAGTTCCAGATGATAATGCTATTGATTTATCAAATGGTATGGATGAAGAATACATTGTTTTAGATATAGAAACAACAGGTCTTTCATTCAGAACAGAAAAAATAACTGAAATAGGAGCAGTTAAAGTAAGAAATGGAGAAATTATAGATACATTCGAGTGCTTTGTAAATCCAGAAGTACCAATTCCACAAAGAATAGTTGAAATAACTCATATAACAGATGAAATGGTAAAAAATGCAGAAACTATAGATATAGTGATGCCTAAGTTTTTAGATTTTATAGGTAATTTAAAATTAATTGCACATAATGCAGACTTTGATGTAGGATTTTTAAAATATAATGCTGAAAATTTGGGACTAAAAATGGATAATGAATATATAGACAGTTTAAAATTATCAAGACAATTATTTCCAGAATTTAAAAAACATAAATTAAGAATAATTGCAGAAAAGTTAGGAATAAAAGTAGAGAATGCACATAGAGCTTTAGATGATGTTAAAACATTAGTACAAGTATTTATAAAAATGCTTGAAAAAATAAATCAAGAGGAGCCTAA
Source organism: uncultured Clostridia bacterium (assembly GCA_947623865.1). Taxonomy (GTDB): domain Bacteria; phylum Bacillota; class Clostridia; order TANB77; family CAG-508; genus CAG-452. The sequence goes on from CANQIC010000015.1 coordinate 29,923, forward strand.
AAAAAGAGGTAAGAAAAAAGAGGAGAAAAAAGAACTATATAAAACTCTTCCTTCATATCATGCAATAATACTTGTAAAAGACTATAAAGGTTTAAGAAACTTATATGAACTGATATCTATATCACACTTAAATTATTTTTACAAAAAGCCTCGTATTTTAACAAGTGTATTAGAAAAATATAAAGAAGGATTAATACTTGGAAGTGCCTGCGAGCAAGGAGAATTATATAGAGCAATAGTTGCAGGAAAATCAGATGAGGAAATAGAGAAGATAGCAAACAGATATGATTATTTAGAAATACAACCATTAGGAAATAACCAATTTATGATAAGAAATGGAACTGTAGCAGATGAAGAAGGGCTGAAGGATATAAATAGAAGAATAATAGCTATTCGGAGATAAGCTAGGTAAAAAAGTTGTTGCAACATGTGATGTCCACTTTATGGATCCAGAAGATGAAATATATAGAAGAATATTAATGGCAGGACAAGGATTTTCGGACGCAGATGAGCAAGCACCACTTTATTTAAGAACAACAGAAGAGATGCTAAAAGAGTTTGAGTATTTGGGAAGGAAAAAAGCTTATGAAGTAGTTGTGACAAATACTAATGCCATTTCAGATATGTGTGAAGAAATAAGTCCAATATCATCAGAAAAGTGTCCGCCAGTGTTGGAAAATGCAGAAAGAGATATAGAAGATATTTGTACAAATAAAGCAAAAGAATTGTATGGAGATCCTCTTCCACAAATAGTCCAAGACAGATTAAAAAGAGAGTTAGACTCAATTATAAAAAATGGTTTTTCAACCCTTTATATTATTGCTCAAAAATTAGTTTGGAAGTCTAACGAGGATGGATATTTAGTAGGGTCAAGGGGTTCTGTCGGCTCATCTTTTGTAGCAAATATGCTAGGAATAACAGAAGTAAATTCACTTCCACCACATTATAGATGTCATAAATGTAAATATTCGGATTTTACTGATTATGGTATAAAAAATGGAGTAGACTTACCAGATAAGTTATGTCCTAAATGTGGAGAAAAATTATGTAAAGATGGAATGGATATACCATTTGAAACATTCTTAGGATTTAATGGTGATAAAGAGCCAGATATTGACTTAAACTTTTCAGGAGAATATCAATCAAAAATACATAAATATGCAGAAGTAATATTTGGACAAGGCAAAACTTTTAAAGCAGGAACTGTCGGTACAATAGCAGATAAAACAGCATTTGGATATGTAAAAAACTATTATGAGGATAGGAATATACCGGTTACAAATGCGGAAATTTCAAGATTAGTTGCAGGATGTACAGGTGTAAAAAGAACAACAGGACAACATCCAGGCGGAATTATAGTTGTGCCACATGGTAGAGAAATTTATGAATTTACCCCAGTGCAACATCCAGCAGATGATCCAAATTCAGATATAATAACCACACATTTCGATTATCACTCAATAGATAAAAACTTACTTAAACTAGATATGCTTGGACATGATGATCCAACTGTAATAAGAATGTTGCAAGATTTAACAGGAGTAGATCCAAAAACTATTCCACTAGATGATAAAAAAACAATGAGTTTATTTACATCTACAAAGGCATTGGGAGTAGAACCGGAACAAATACATTCTAAAACTGGCTCATTTGGAATACCAGAGTTTGGAACTAAATTTGTAAGAGGAATGCTGGAAGATACAAAACCAACCACATTTGAAGAATTAATAAGAATATCTCGGATTATCACATGGTACAGATGTATGGCTTAATAATGCACAAGACTTAATAAAAGAAGGAACAGCAACACTAAGTGATGCTATATGTACAAGAGATGATATTATGACATATTTAATAAAAATGAATTTACCACCACAAGATTCATTTAAAATAATGGAAAGTGTTCGTAAAGGTAAAGGATTAACAGAAGAGCAAGAAAATTTGATGAAAGAATATAATGTACCAGAGTGGTATATTGAATCTTGTAAAAAGATAAAATACATGTTCCCAAAAGCACATGCTGTAGCTTATGTAACAATGGCATTTAGAATAGCATGGTTTAAAGTGTATTATCCACTTGCATATTATGCAACATATTTTAGTATAAGAGCAGATGACTTTGATAGTGAAATAATGATATATGGAAAAGAAAAAGTAAAGCAAAAAATGAAAGAATTAGAAGCACTAGGAAATAATATGTCGGTAAAAGAAAAAGGAATTTATACAATATTAGAAATAGTATTAGAAATGTATGAAAGAGGATTTAAATTCTTACCAATTGATTTATATAAATCACATAGTACAAAATTCTTAATTGAAGATGGAGCAATACGCCCACCACTTTCTAGTATACCAGGCCTTCGGTGGAGTTGCAGCAGAGGGAATATATAAAGCAGTATTAGAAGAAAAAGGAAAATTCATATCAATAGATGATTTTCAAATAAAATCAAAAGCAGGAAAGGCTGTAATAGAAATGCTTACAAAATTTGGATGCTTTGAAGGAATGAGTAAAAGCAATCAAATAAGTTTATTTGGATAAAATTGGAAACATTTTGCTCGGAGCAATTTCTCCACGTTTTCGGAAATTTTTCGCTCCGAGCGAGAAATCCATAAGAAAATATTACAAAAATATGACAAATTAAATATATTTATGTAAAAATCTACAAATTTTAAACTTTTATGATATAATTCATACAAATAAAATACAAAGGGGTGATATATGTGGAAGAAGAAAAAGTAGAAGTAAAAAATGAATCTAAAAAATTTAATTTAAAAGGATTTGATTTTAAAAATTTTGATTATAAAAAATATCTTCCATTTGCAGGAATTGCATTAGCAGTCATTGTAGTAATTATTATATTAGTAGTATTATTAGGAGGAGGCCCTAAAAAAGCAGTAAAAAAATTTGTAAGTGGAATGAACAAGAGAAATGTTTCAAAGATAGTAAAAAATATCGATTTTGCAGGAATGAGTGCTTGGGAATTTAATTATGATGAAGATGATTTCTCAGATGATGATTATGATAATTTCATAGAAGACTATAAAGATATTGATAAAGATGAAATAAAAGAAGAGTCAAAATATATAGAAGATATGATGGAAGATTCATTTGATGATATGAAAGATGATTATAAATCATATAAAATAAAAATAGAAAAATTTAAAGATGTAGAAAAATTAGGAAAAGATTTATATGCAGTTGATGCAAAAATATCTGTACTAGCTAAACCAAAAGATAAAGATGAAACAGATGAAATTGATGAATCAGAAACAGCAACATTTATAGTATATAAAAATAAATTGATTTCATTTGGAGAAATAGGATTATAAAATTAAATAATATAAAAGAGCAGTCGAAAGACTGTTCTTTTATATTAACTTCATATTAGTGTTAAAATAGTCTCTTATAGAAACTGTTTTAACATATAGTAAACATTTATATTAAGATTACACAAGTGTGACAATTATATTACATTTTAAATAAGTACTTGAAAAATACTAATTGTAGTGATAAAAATATAATATCAAACAAAGTATTACAACAAATTTCAGGGAGAACAAATGATGAATAATTTAATATTTTTTAGACGAAAAAAGAGAAATCTAATAGAAAAGTCTATGCATAAAGAATTGTGTTATTTATGTAGATTTGTATATACGAATTTATATAAATAACACAATTTTTTTGCCTTGTGTTAAAAAATAAAAAAGGAGAGATGAAAATGTCAAAAAACAAAAGAATTTTATTAATTGGATTGGCATTATTATTGCTAATTTTAATACCAAACATTGTAAATGCAACAGAAGCAACAGAAACGACTTCAACATCCACAGGAACTACAGTTAAATGGAGTTATGAATTGTCAGGAGATAGCATAAAAAATTTAAAATGTACAAATGCAGCTAGCATATCAGGAGATTTAACAATTCCAACAACAATTGATAAATATACTGTAACATCTCTAGGAAACAGGGCTTTTGAAGATGCTGCAGGTTTGACAAATGTTATAATACCAGAAGGAGTGACATCAATAGGTGCTTATGCTTTTTTTGAATGTTCAGGATTAAGGAATATAATAATACCGGAAGGAGTGACATCAATAGGTGATAGTGCTTTTTATAAATGTTCAGGATTAACTAGTGTGACTATTCCAAATACTGTAACATCTTTAGAAAGTTGTGCTTTTAAATATTGTACAGCATTAAATAATATTACACTTTCAGATAATTTAACTATAATTAAAAGTGGAATATTTGCATTTTGTAGTAGTTTAAAAGAAATTGTTTTACCTGAAAATATAACAACTATAGATGATTCATTTGTTAATGATGGTGCTTTTGAGTATTGTAAAGCATTACAGTCAATAAAAATATCAGAAAGTGTTGTAAGTATAGGAGATTCTGTATTTAATGGATGCCCAAACTTAACTATATATGGAGTAGAAGGTTCAAATGCTCAAATTTATGCAAAAAATAAAAATATAAATTTTGAGAAAATAGAAAATTGGGATAAACGTAATGAGGTTGTAACTCCAAACAAATCGAATAATAATACTAATAATAGTAATACTAGCAATAATAATAAAAGTAATAGTAATAGTAGTAATACTAGCAATAGTAATAAGAATATTAATAATGTTAGCAATACTAACAACAAATCAAATAATACAACAGATAATACAGTAGCAACATCAAAATTACCATATACAGGTAAGATAATACTTGCATGGATTATAGGTATAATAGCAGTATCAGGAATAGTAGCACATGTAAGATATAAAAAATTATATATGTAAAAATATAAAGTAAAGGAGAAATAAACATATGATGGGAGAACTATTAGGATTATTTAAATATCCAGTAACATCATTTACAAAAAGAGCAGAAGAAAGAAATATAAAAAAGAAACAATAATTGTAACAAATTACATAAATAATTTAACTTCTTCTTTAAGTGGACTATCTAGTCTTACATCAAGTTTATCTGATTTAGATTTTTAGATGGTTAGTTATATATAAATAAAAATACACCTTTAAGGTTTTATACTTTAAGGTGTATTTTATTTATAAATGCAACAATATTATGAACATCCACCAACAATCTTTGATTATGATGGTATAGATGGTTATTTATATATAAAATATGCAGTGCAATTGTAAAAAAATGTAAAAAACAAGTTGACGAAGGATATTAATTAATGATAAACTATATATAATTTATAGTGAAAGGAGGGAATAAATATGTCAAAAATATTTGAAGAAATAGTTTTGGAAAAATTACAAGGTATCGATAAATTAAATAAAAAAGTAGATGTATTAAGCGAAGATGTAAATGAACTAAAAGGAGAAGTAAACGTACTAAGGAAAGATGTAAATGAACTAAAAGGAGAAGTAAACGTACTAAGGAAAGATGTAAATGAACTAAAAGGAGAAGTAAACGTA
>CANQIC010000016.1 GCA_947623865.1 uncultured Clostridia bacterium
AAAAGATATAACATCAGGAGAAGTAAAAATAGAAGGGTTAGAAAATTTAGATACAAGTAATGTAACAAGTATGAGTCGTATGTTCTATGAATGTAGAAATTTAACAACATTAGATGTAAGTAACTTTGATACAAGTAATGTAACAGATATGAGTTATATGTTCTATGAATGTAGAAATTTAACGACATTAGATGTAAGTAATTTTGATACAAGTAATGTAACAAGTATGATTGTTATGTTTTATAATTGTGATAATTTAACGAATTTAGATGTAAGTAACTTTGATACAAGTAACGTCACTAGTATGTTTAGTATGTTTCAGTATTGTAATAATTTAATATATCTAGATGTAAGTAACTTTGATACAAGTAATGTAGCTAATATGAGTTGTATGTTCTATTATTGTAGCAATTTAACAACATTAGATGTAAGTAACTTTGATACAAGTAATGTAAAAACTATGAGTTATATGTTCTATTATTGTAGCAATTTAACAACATTAGATGTAAGTAACTTTGATACAAGTAACGTCACTAATATGTTTGGTATGTTTAAGTATTGTAATAATTTGAAAAGTTTGGATTTAAGAAATTGGTGGATTAATGAAGGAGTAGATATAAAATATATGTTTGATTATGTACCTATTGATATTTCAATAACAGTAAGTACACAAGAAATGAAAGATAAGTTATTAAGTATTCGTGAATTTAACAATATTACTATATCAAATTGATAATATCAATAAAAAATATTATATAAAAAAACTGTTGACAAAAAAATAAAAGTCAGCAGTTTTTATATATACTAAAAGGAAAAATAGAAAATATGTAAATTAATAAATATATAAATTATAGATATTTATTGCAAAAATAAATGTCAAAAATTTATAATTATACATAAAGAATATAAGATGTAGAAAAGGAGAAACACAAATGAAAAAAAATAGAAGAAAAAACACAACAACTTCAAATCAAGGCATCACCCTAATTGCATTAATAATAACAATAATAGTAATGTTAATATTAGTAGGAGTAACAATAAATGTAGCATTACAAGGAGGACTATTTACAACAGCAAAAGAAGCAGTAAAACAAACACAAATAGCACAAGTAAAAGAAATGATAGTATCAGATATACTAACAAAACAAACACAAAAACGGAGGAGAAGATATAACAAAAGGAGAGTTAAAAGAGATATTAGAGAAATATTTTGATGAAGTACCAGATTTATCAGATATGACAGATGAAGAATTAGGAGATGTGGACCTTACATTAAAGGATGAATGGGGAGGTTACAAATTAAAATTAAAAGAAGTGTATGATGGAACAACATCAACAGTGCAAGATGATAATACAGGATATAAAAGTGTAACAGAATTATTCGACAAAGAAAAGGAAAATGTAAATAACCAAGATTATGACCCAAACAAATTACACATAGGAGACTTTGTAAATTATGATGCAGGAACATGGACTAAAGAGGACATAGAAGCAATTAAGGTAGGACCAAATAATGAATTAGTATCAGCAAACAACAGTACAAATAAACCAAATACAGCATTTCAATTTGGAGGATTTAAAGAAGGGGATAGTAGAAATGGAAATGCAACACCATATGATTCAACATATAACTATGTAAAAGATGAAAGTGGAAAATCAATAACCGGATGGAGAGTATTTGATGTAGGAGAAGATGGAAGTATCACATTAATATCAGCAGGATGTCCAGAGGATTATTGTCATGCAATTATACGCAACAGCAACAATGGATATATAAGTGAATACATATTATCAGGAAATGTAAATACAAAAGCAACAAGTTTAGACTTGCCAAACAATTATACAAGAAGAGTATGGAGCCAATATATAAACGAAAATCTATATGCAACATCTGCAACAGTACTAACCAAAACAGAATTAGATAAATGGTATGCTAAGTATATTGAACAAATAAATGCAGATACAGATGATGTCTCTACTTTAGGATGTAAACGGAACAAGGTACCATAATCTAATAGATAATTATTCTTACTACTGCTTGTCAGCTGCCAAGGGCTGGGATAACGTACACTTTATATATCCTGAATATCTTTTTGTAGATTACAACTATCATTGTGCATTTGGTGTCCGTCCAATAGTTTCTTTATCATCTGAAGTCCAATTGGCAAAAGAAGGTACAAAAACATTAGTTGACCCATACGAAGAAGCAGGACCTTGGACATATAACGTATGGAATATAAAATAAATATGTCCTATCTCCACTTGGAGTGTGCGATTTTTACTTAGAAATAAAATTAGAATAGTAACAACAGTTTACTCTAAAACTTAAATAAGAAATAGTAAAAAGTGGTCAAAGACCACTTTTTATTTTAATTATTAAAATGTTTAATACAATTATTAATAGCATTCGTTTTAAAAATAATTTTACCATATTCCTTTAATTTTCTTTCAAATAAATCCGAATTATTTAAATGACTACCAAATTCAAGAATTGAATAATGAATTGATTTGAAAGAATTTATATTTTCACTATTTATGTATAAGCATAAATAATAATTTGATTTATACGAATATAAAGTAGATTTTTTTAGTAAATTATATGTATTTTCTTGAATTTTATTCAATGATTTGCAAAATTCTAAATATTCATCAAATGTATTAAACATATATATTGATATATTAGTATCTATATTCGTAGTTTTTCTTCTAACTTTTAAATTTTTTTTCAAATCTTTCTCAGGAACAATACGAGTTACAGTTAAAATAAAATTTCCGTTCAGGAGCAGCTAAAGCCTCAATCATTAATTTATAGTCTTTAGTTTTAAATCCAACTTCTTTTTCAGCCCTATCAAGCATATCATAGAACAAATCCTGAGATTCAATAGAGTTAGACATGAATGAATGTAAATCTATATTTTTTTCCTTTAAATCTTGCATATTTAATATTATTCTAATTTTATTTTCAGTAATTTTTTCAATTCGCAATTTGAGATACCCCCATCCATAATATAAGTATAATATAATTATAACATCAATATTATTATTTTTAAATAGCAAAAATATGGAAATATATTATTCATATAAAAATTTAATAATTTTATTAAACAATAATTATATAACATTATATTTCAAACATATTAAAATGTTCAAGGTTTTTAGCAAATTACTTGAAATATTAGTAAAGAAAATATATAATATATAAGTATTAATTAAGGGAGGAATATACATGGCAGCAAAAGATAAAAATATATGGATATTGTTAGTGTTTTTATTATCTGGATTAGTGTTAGGGGGACTAATTGGAGAAATAGCATCAAGTGTTAAATCTTTATGGTGGCTATCATATGGGCAAAACTTTGGACTATCTAATCCAATTGAATTAGATTTAAGTGTTATTACAATAACATTTGGATTAATGTTTAAAATAAATATAGCTAGTATAATTGGAATGGCAATAGCTATATTTATTTATAGAAAACTATAAAAATGAGGGACATGCCTCAATCTATGAGGAATGCCTATGACTGAGGCTTGTCCCTCAAACATTATAACGGGACATGCCTCAATCTATGAGGAATGCCCATGACTGAGGCTTGTCCTTCAAACATTATAACGAGACATGCCTCAATCTATGAGGAATATATATAACTAAGGTTTGTCACTCAAACTATGTAATTAAAAGTGAAAAAATACAAAATTTACTTTATAAATTTTGTTGGGGGCAATTTTATTTTGAAAGGAAATTAATTATGAAATTAAAAATGAAAGAACTCCCAATATCAGAAAGACCTTATGAAAAATTAGAATTATATGGACCAGAAATGTTATCGAATAGCGAACTTTTGGCAATAATAATTAAAAGTGGAACAAAAGAAGAAAACTCTGTATTAGTTGCTCAAAAAATATTAAATTTAAACAATTCAACAAACAAGGAAGATTTAAAATTTTTATGTGATACTTCAATAGAAGAATTTATTAAAATAAAAGGTATAGGAAAAGTAAAAGCAATACAGTTAAAGGCAATTGGAGAATTAACAAAAAGAATATCAAAACCTATTAATAAAAATAAAATAAAAATTAAAAGTACTAAAGATGTAGCAGATCTTATGATGCCAGAATTAAGATATGAAAAACGTGAAGTTGCAAAAGTTATTATTCTCAACAATAAAAATATAGTAGTGAGAATAATGAATATATCATTTGGAGGGACAAACTTTGCAAGTATTGCACCAAAGGAGGTTCTTTCAGAAGCAGTAAAAACTGAGTCACCAAAGATAATACTTGTTCACAATCATCCAAGTCGGAGATTCAAAACCTAGTCAAGAAGATTATAGAATTACAGACAGAATTTATGAATGTGCAGACATAATGGGAATAGAACTTTTAGATCATGTAGTAATAGGTGATGGAACATATGAAAGTATATTAATGGGAAAGGAAAAGGGGATAAAATGAAATTATTTAGCTTAAAATCAAAAGATATAGGAATTGACCTAGGTACAGCAAATACATTAGTAACACTAAAAGGTAAAGGAGTTATATTAAAGGAACCGTCTGTTGTTGCAATAGACAGAAGAACTGGAAATATTCTAGCTACAGGATATGAGGCAAAAGAAATGCTTGGTAGAACTCCTGAAGTAATAAAAGCTGTACGACCATTAAAAGATGGAGTTATTGCAGATTTTACAGCAACACAATTAATGCTTAAAAACATAGTTACAAAAGTATGTGAAAGGTATAATGCTGGAAGACCAAGAGTAGTAGTTGGTGTTCCATCAGGAATTACTGAAGTTGAAGAAAGAGCTGTTGAGGAATCAGTATTAAGAGCAGGAGCAAGAGAAGTATATTTAATAGAAGAGCCTATGGCAGCGGCAATCGGAGCAAATTTAGATGTTGCCGAACCAACAGGAAATATAATAGTAGATATCGGAGGGGGAACTACAGAAGTTGCAGTCGTTTCATTAGGTGGAGTAGTAGTAAGTCATTCACTAAGAATAGCTGGAGATGAATTAGATGAAGATATAATAAACTATATAAAAAAAGAAATGGGATTAGCTATAGGAGAGACAACAGCAGAAGAAATAAAAATAGAAATAGGATGTGCAACTCCACTTATGACAGAAATAAGTAAGGAAATAAGAGGAAGAGATCTAAGCAATGGACTTCCAAGAAATGTAGTTGTAACTTCAAGCCAAATAGAAGAAGCAATGAAAAATTCAATAAATGAAATTGTAGAAATAGTAAAAACAACTCTTGAAAAAACACCACCAGAACTTGCATCAGATATAGTAGAAAAAGGTATAGTATTAGCAGGTGGAGGAGCTTTAATTAAAAATTTAGATAAATTATTAAGTCAAAAAACAGGAATGCCTGTATATATAGCAGAAAATCCACTCGAATGTGTTGTAAAAGGTACGGGAAAAACATTAGAGGACTTAGAGAGATTAAAAAGTGTATTAATAAACGCAAGAAAACGTAGATAAGAATATTACTATTAGAAAGGATGCTAATTAGGTGTATAAAAATAAAAAAACAGGGATTATAGGTATAATAATTACTATAATAGTTTTAATAATATTAGTATTACTTACTAATATTAAACTTGGAAGCCTTACTGGTGTTGAGAATATATTTAGTAAGTTAGTAATGCCCGTTCAAAATGGTTTAACATATCTAAAAAACAAAGTATATAGAAACAATGTATTTTTTGAAGATATAAACAATTTAAAAACTGAAAATGAAAAGTTAAAAGAAAAAAATAATCAGCTTGAAGAAGCTTTAAGAGAATTAGAAATAATTAAGGCAGAAAATGCAACACTAAGAAGCTATAACAATATGAGTGAGAAGTATTCAGAATACACGACTGTTCCAGCATATATAATTAATAAAGATATAAGTAACTTGAGTGATACAATGGTAATAAATGTAGGAAGCAATGACGGTATAAAAGAAAATATGCCAGTAATTACAACAGAAGGACTCGTAGGATATGTTATATCTACTACAAGCAAAACTTCTAAGGTGAAACCAATTATAGATCCATCTACTAGTGTAAGTTCATCAATAAGTACTTCAAGAGATGGAGTAATAGTAAAAGGAATATTACGGAAGTAATAATACTTTAAAATTAATGTATATTCCTACTGATGCAGACATTGTATTAGAAGATTCAATAGAAACATCAGGAATAGGAGGAATATATCCTAAGGGAATATTAATTGGAAAGATATCACAAATAATTGAGTCAAAAAATGTAACAGATAGATACGCAATAGTAGAAACAGCAGTAGATTTTTCAAAACTAGAAACAGTATTAGTAATAACAGAATAGAAAGAAATATAAATACTGACATCAGTAAATCACAGTAGGGACATACCTTAATCTATGAGGAATGCCTATGCCTAAGGTGTGTCCCTATACATATAATAGGAGGAAATAAAATGAACAATGAAATCTATGTAACACCACTTTCAGGAAGATATGCAAGTAAAGAAATGAACAAAAATTGGTCTAACAATTCAAAATATTCAACATGGAGAAAACTTTGGATAGCCTTGGCAGAAACAGAAAAGGAACTAGGAATAGATATTACAGATGAGCAAATTAATGAGATGAAAGCAAATGTAGATAATATTGATTATGACGTTGTAGCACGAAGAGAAAAGGAATGTAGACATGATGTTATGGCACATGTATATGAATTTGGAATAAAATGTCCAAAAGCAAAACCAATAATACATTTAGGAGCAACTTCATGCTATGTAACAGATAATACAGATGTAATTCTTATGAATGAAGCACTAAAAATAGTAAAACAAAAATTGGTTACAGTTATAAATAATCTAAAGAATTTTGCCGATAAGTATAAAGGAACAACTTGCTTAGGGTATACACATTTTCAACCAGCTCAGCTTACAACAGTTGGAAAAAGGGCAACACTTTGGATGCAAGATTTACTTGAAGACTTAGAAGAGTTAGAATTTGTTCAAACAAGAATGAAGCTTTTAGGATGTAAAGGAACAACAGGAACACAAGAAAGTTTTATGAAGTTATTTAAAGATGAAGAGAAAGTAAAACAAATAGATAAAAAAATTGCAGAAAAAATGGGATTTGATAAAGTGTATGCAGTATCTGGACAAACATATACAAGAAAATTAGATTCAATAGTATTAAATTGCTTAGCAGGAATAGCAGAAAGTGCATCAAAATTTGCAAATGATATGAGATTATTACAACACGAAAAAGAATTAGAAGAACCATTTGAAAAAGGACAAATAGGTTCATCTGCAATGGCATATAAAAGAAATCCAATGAGAAGTGAAAGAATAAATTCACTTTCAAGACATGTAATAGCTCTATCAAATGATACAAAAATAACAGTAGCAACTCAATGGCTAGAAAGAACATTAGATGACTCAGCAAATAAAAGAATATGTATTCCAGAGGCATTTTTAGCAATAGATGCAATATTAATACTTTATGCAAATATAACATCAAATATAGTAGTATATGAAAATGTAATAAAAACAAACATGATGCAAGAATTACCTTTCATGGGAACAGAAGAAATTCTTATGAATGCAGTTCTAAAAGGTGGGGATAGACAAGAGTTACACGAAAAAATAAGAATATACTCAATGGAAGCAGGAAAAGAAGTAAAAGAATTTGGAAGACCAAATGATTTAGTAGATAGAATAGCACAAGATGAAACATTTGGACTAACTAAAGAAGAAATTTTGTGTATATTAAATCCAGATAATCTTTGTGGGAGAGCAAAACACCAAGTAGAAGACTTTATTAAAGAACAAGTAAATCCAGTATTAGAAAAATATAAAGATTTGATAAACAAAGAAAATGTAGAAGTGAATGTGTAATAAAATATTAAAAGAGCAAACAAATTTTATAACTTGTTTGCTCTTTTTGGGGAATTAAGAATTCCCTAAAACTCTGTTTAATGTCTCTGGATGATCTACAATGATAGTAGCTCCGCCAAAATCATAGTCACGATTTTTAATTCTCTCATCAAGCAAATCATGTGCTTCAGGAGATTCATGAACTATATTACTTTTCCCACAATGAGGACATTGAACAGTAATGCTTAAGCGCGGACAACCGCCATTAAGCCTAGATACTATATGAGCATCTTTAGCAGACATAGTAATAGTCTTGTCACATTCGCTACATATAATATCAATTGTTTTTGTTACCATAAGGCTTTTCCTCCTTAAATTAAATCGGAGGAATTACCCTCCGAAAGATTTTACTGTTTCAGAGGGTATCTAAAACAATATTACAATTATTATACCATATTTACATAAAAAAAGCAAACTCAAAAATAAAGCCAGTAATTTAATTACCTGGCTTTTTAAATATTAAAATTTTTTTCCTGTTATTTTCTCATATGCTTCAATATATTTATTTCTCGTAGTTGTAAGTACATCTTCAGGAAGGCTTTCTGGTGGATTATTTTTATAACCATTATTTGCAAGCCAATCTCTTAAATATTGTTTATCAAAACTTTTTTGACTTCTTCCAACTTCATAATTATTTGCAGGCCAAAATCTACTTGAATCAGGAGTTAAAACTTCATCACCTAAAACAAGATTTCCATTTTCATCTAAACCAAATTCAAATTTTGTATCAGCTATAATTATACCTTTTGTAAGTGCATAATCAGCACATTTTTTATAAATATCTATTGTAGCTTTTTTAACTTTTTCAGCTAAATCTTTTCCTAAAATTTCACTTGCTTTTTCAAATGAAATATTTTCATCATGGTCACCTAATTCTGCTTTTGTTGAAGGTGTAAAAATAGGTTCATCTAATTTTTGGCATTCTTTTAATCCATCAGGGAGTTTAATTCCACAAACTGTACCATTTTTTTGATATTCTGCCCATCCTGAACCTGTTATATATCCTCTTACTATACATTCAACAGGAAGCATTTTTAACTTTTTAACAAGCATACTTCTATCTCTAAACTCTTCTTTTTTAAATTCTTCTGGAAATTCATTATAATTTGTTGTAATTATATGGTTTGGAATAATATCAGAAACAAAATTAAACCAAAATTCAGATATTTTATTTAAAACTTTTCCTTTATCCAAAACAGGATTTGGCATAATAAAATCAAATGCAGAAATCCTATCAGAAACTACTAACATAAGTTTATCATCATCAACTTCGTATATTTCACGAACCTTACCACTACTAATTTTTTTCATTTTTTCCTCCTTAAATTTTATAATATATTCACAAATTACAATTTATTTAACTAATAATTTTCGTAACCTACTTCTTGTAATCTAGCATCTTTTTTCATAACTCCGTCCTTCATTCCGGCTTTGAAATCTGCTACTTTGTTTTTTACATTTTCATCTGCTAATCCAATTATTTGAGATGCTAAAATTGCAGCATTTTTTGCTCCATTTATTGCCACTGTTGCAACAGGAATGCCTGAAGGCATTTGTACTATAGAATAAAGAGAGTCTACACCGTTTAAAGCCTTAGATTGGATTGGAACTCCTATTACTGGACATGTATTCACTGCTGCAAATATTCCAGGTAAATGAGCAGCTCCACCAGCACCTGCTATAATTACTTTTACACTTCTTTCTTTAAGACTTTTTGCATATTCAATTGCTTCATCTGGGCATCTGTGAACAGATAATATTTTCATTTCATATGAAATACCCATATCATCTAAAAATTTAGCTGAATCACTCATTATATGTAAATCAGAATCACTTCCCATAATTATTGCTACATCAATATTTTTTTCCATCTTTTCCTCCTAAAATTAAAAATCTAAATAGATTATATTACATTAAATAACAATATACAAGGAAATTTAAGGTATTTAAGTTATTTTGTTAATTTATTTATATATTAAAATTTATTTTTTTAATAAGGAAAAAGGAGCGAGGCCCCTTTTTCCTAAAAATAAAACATAATTAAATTATGTATGCGACACAAATTTACATAAGTTAGAATATATTATTAATATAGTAGGAGGAAATTAAATGAGAGAAGTATTGAAGTTAGAAAATGTAAGTAAAACATATCAAGCAAAAAATGGTGAAATAGAAGCTTTAAAAAACATAAATTTTAGTGTAAAAGAAGGAGAATTTGTTAGTATTATAGGTCCAAGTGGATGTGGAAAATCCACATTATTATCAATAATTGCAGGACTAGAGAAAAAATCAAGTGGAAAAATATATATTGATGAAATTGAAACTGAAAATATATCATCTAAAATTGGATATATGTTGCAAAAAGATAGCTTACTAGAGTGGAGAACAATATATAATAATGTTATTTTTGGGTTAGAAATTACACATAGAAAAACAAAAGAAAATGAAAAATATGTTAAGGATTTATTAAAAAAATATAATCTCTATGAATTTAAAGATAAATATCCTGCTCAATTATCTGGAGGAATGAGACAAAGAGTTGCACTAATTAGAACACTGGCAATTAGACCAGAAATTCTTTTATTAGATGAAGCATTTTCAGCATTAGACTATCAAACAAGAATAATGGTAACAAAAGATATATATGATATTCTGAAAAATGAGAATATAACAACTGTAATGGTAACACATGACATATCAGAGGCAATTAGTATGTCAGATAGAGTAATTGTACTTAGCAAAAGACCTGCAACTGTTAAGAAAATTCATAAAATTAATTTTGAAATAGAAAATAAAGATCCAATGAATGCACGAAAAAGTCCTAAGTTTAGTAATTATTTTGATAGTTTATGGAAGGAGCTAGATGTTGATGCGAAAGAAAAATAATTCAATTGAAAGAAAACAATATTTAAGGAAAAAGACCATTACAAAAGTAAGTATATTTATTACACAAGTGACATTAGTAATTTTATTTATTGCATTGTGGGAAATATTAGCAAACAAAGGAATTATTGATAGCTTTATAACTAGCCAGCCTAGTAGAATGTTAAAAACATTTATGAGTTTATCACAAAATGGGTTATTAGAGCATCTAGGAGTTACATGCTATGAGACAATAGTTGGTTTTTTATCAGGAGCAATTCTTGGAGTAATTGTTGCAATAATATTATGGTGGTCAAAATTTTTATCAAAAGTATCAGAACCATTTTTAGTAATATTAAATAGCCTTCCTAAAATTGCTTTAGGACCAGTAATAATAATATGGGTAGGAGCAGGAACATCTGCAATAATAGTAATGGCACTTGCAATTTCATTAATAGTTACAATACTTGAAATATTAAATGGATTTTTAAATACAGATAGCGAAAAAATTAAAATGGCAAGAACTTTCAATGCTAATAGATTTCAACTTCTTACTAAAATTGTTATACCTGCTAATATTTCTACATTTATAAATTCTCTTAAAGTCAATATAGGACTTTCACTAGTTGGAGTAATATCAGGAGAGTTTTTAGTATCAAAAGCAGGACTCCGGATATTTAATAGTATATGGAGGGCAAGTATTCCAACTTGATTTAGTAATGGCAAGTGTTGTAATACTTGCAGTAGTTGCAGCAATTATGTATGAAGCAGTAGTCCTACTAGAAAAAATAATTTTAAAAACAAAGAAATTTGGATAAATTGTAATTTGTGTGAGGAAATTCTAGGGACTGTCTCTCTTTTTTCCCAAAGGGGAAAAAAGGGGACTGTCCTGAATTTTCAGATGATTAAATCTATTGCAAATGATGTAGGGGTCGCCGCCTTCGGCGACCCGAATACATCGAAGAAATTGCCCTAAATCGTATAAAAGGTTATCAAATAAATTACAATTTCGGGTCGCCCAGGGGTGCGACCCCTACGGATTTGAAAACAAATTTAATCAACAAACAACAATTTATCTAAATGGTGTAAAAGAAAGGAGATTTAAATTTGAAGAAATATATTATAGGTATACTTATAGTCTTAGTAGTTATAGGTGGAATTTTAGGTTATGCATTATTAAAAAATAGAAATAACAATAATACCGAAATGACTACAATAAGATTAAATGAAGTAACTCGTTCAGTTTTTTATGCACCACAGTATGTTGCAATTGCTAATGGTTACTTTAAAGATGAAAATCTGAATATAGAAATTACAACAGGTCAGGGTGCAGACAAAGTAATGACTGCAGTTTTAGCAGGTCAAAGTGATATAGGATTTGCTCGGACCAGAAGCGGCTATATATGTATACAATGAAGGAAAAGAAGATTATATAGAAGTGTTTGCACAAATGACTAAAAGAGATGGATCATTTTTAGTAAGTAGAAATAAAAATGATGATTTCAAATGGACAGATTTAAAAGGCTCTACCATCATTCCAGGTAGAAAAGGTGGAGTACCTTATATGACATTTGAATATGTATTAAAACAAAATGGAATAGATACTAAAAAAGACTTAATACTTGATGATAGCATTAAATTTGATCTTATGGCAGGAGCTTTTGCTGGAGGAAATGCAGACTATGTAACATTATTTGAACCAACTGCATCTATGACAGAAGCACAAGGAAAAGGATATATAGTTGCATCAGTAGGAGAGGCAGCAGGTGAAATTCCATATACTGCATATTTTGCTAATAAAAATTATATAGATAACAATCCAGAAATAATACAAGGATTTACAAATGCAGTATATAAAGGTCAGGTTTGGGTAAAAGAGCATACAGCAAAAGAAATTGCAGAAGTAATACAGGGATTTTTTCCAGACACAGATTTAGATATGCTTGAGAAATCAATACAGAGTTATAAAGATATAGACGCTTGGAATGAAACACCAATATTAGAACAAGATGCTTTTGATAGATTACAAACAGTAATGCAAGAAGCTGGAGAACTTTCAGAAAAAGCACCATATGAAATTATAGTAAATAATGAATTTGCAAAAAAAGCAATTAAATAGATTTATATAATACTTTAAGAAGGGTAGATGTAATAGCTACCCTTTTTAAAAAATTTGGTAAAAGTGTATAGATAATTCAATTCTAAAAACTGTAACATTTGAACAAAAATAATAGAAGTACAAATTAAAGTAATTATCCTCTAGCTATTCTAGAGGATAATTTTTTGATATAAACAATTAGTTTTATTTCTATTTCCAAAATAAGTTTATTTTGATTATTTATACATAAAAATCATGCATTTTGAAATAAATTTACTAATTATTATAGTATAAAATAATTAGTAGAGTTGAAAATATAATTAAAATATAATAAAATATGTATAAGATAAGGAGTGATAATATGGAATATAGATACAAACCAGAAGGTGTATGCTCAAGAGAAATGATATTTGACATAGAGGGAGATATAGTAAAATCAGTAAAAATAATAGGTGGATGTGCAGGAAATACTGTAGGTATTTCTAATTTAGTTAAAGGTATGAAAATAAAAGATGTAATTGAAAAATTAAAAGGAATACCATGTGGTTATAGAACAACATCTTGTCCAGATCAACTAGCTAAAGCATTAGAAGAATATTTAAAATAAAAGTGTTATAAATAATATTTCCTATTTTGTATATACTAAAAGTGTATATTGTTAGGAGAATATTATGATTAAAATAGCATTTTTTGATACAAAAGAATATGACAGAAAATTATTTGATGAGTATAATGAGAATTATGGATATGAAATAACATATTTAGAATCGAAGTTAAATAGTGAAACAGCTCCACTTGCAAGAGGTTTTGATGTTGTATGCATATTTGTAAATGATATAGTTGATGAAAAGACTATAAATATATTAAAAGAATGTAAAGTAAAACTAATAGCATTAAGATGTGCTGGATTTAACAATGTTAATGTAAAAAAATTAGGAGATGAATTGATTGCAGTTAGAGTTCCAGCATACTCTCCATATGCAGTTGCAGAACACGCAGTAGCATTAATTTTAAGTATAGATAGAAAAATATATAAAGCATATCAGAGAACAAAAAAGTACAATTTTACATTAAATGGACTTTTAGGATTTGATATACATGGAAAAACAGTAGGAGTTGTTGGAGCAGGAAAAATAGGAAAAGCATTTATAAATATAATGAATGGATTTGGAACAAAAGTATTAGTTTATGATAAATTTCAAGATGAAAAAACAGCAAAAGAAATGAACTTTGAGTATGTAGATTTAGATAGATTATATGAAGAATCAGACATAATATCTTTGCATTGTCCATTAACAGATGAAAACTATAAAATGATAAATGAAGAATCTTTAAATAAAATGAAGAATGGAGTTTTAATAATAAATACTAGTAGAGGAAAACTTATTGATACGAAAAGTCTAATAAATAAGTTACAAGAGGGCAAAATTGGTGGACTTGGATTAGATGTATACGAAGATGAAGAGGAATTCTTTTTAAATGACATGTCTAATTCATATATAAGAGATGAAGAATTATCAATATTACTTACAATGCCAAACGTAGTTGTAACATCACATCAGGCATTTTTTACAAAAGAAGCATTAAATAAAATTGCTTTAGACACATGTGAAAATATAAAAGAATTTTTTGAAACAGGAGATTGTAAGAATAAAGTTTAAAAGGATTTTGGGTTGTTCCCAAAATCCTTTTAAACTTTATTCTGCTTTAGAAAAAGAATCTTTTCCAGCACCACATATTGGGCAAACCCAGGTATCTGGTAAATCTTCAAATTTTACTGCTTCTTTGTCATCATCATAAACAAATCCACATATATCACATATATATTTCATATTATCATCCCCTTTAAAATTTATAATTTAATAATAATATAATAAATTTAAAATGTCAATTAATTATATACAGATTACTAATAAATATGATACAATATATATTATAGAAATAGACTAATAATAAAAGGATTTATATAAATTATGGAAATAAAAAAGGAATTAAAAAAATATGCTAAGTCAGATGTAATAGAAGAAAAATTTGCATACTTTCATAAGACAGGTAAAGGACAGTATGCTCAGGATGATATATTTATAGGTGTAACAGTACCTGATATTAGAAAAGTTGCAAATGAATATTATAAAACAATATCTTTAAAAGAAGTAGAGGAATTACTTCATTCTAAATATCATGAAGAAAGACTTCTTGCTTTAATAATTCTTACATATAAGATGAAGAAGGCAAAAGAAGATGAACAAAAGAAAATAGTAAACTTATATATAAGAAATACCAAGTATATAAATGGATGGGATTTAGTAGACTTATCAGCACATTATATATTAGGTAAATATTTATTAGAACATGAAAATGAAAAAAATATTTTATATGAATTTGCAAATTCTAATAATTTATGGAAGCAAAGAATATCAATTGTTTCAACTTGGATGTTTATAAGAGAGGGTAAGTATGAAGATACTTTCAAAATAGCTGAAATTTTGCTAAATAACAAGCAAGATTTAATACAAAAAGCAGTAGGATGGATGCTTAGAGAAGTTGGGAAAAAAGATTTTGATTCAGAATATAATTTTTTAATAAAGTATTATAAGGAAATGCCAAGAACAATGCTTAGATATTCAATAGAAAGATTTGATGAAGATTTAAGACAAGATTTTTTGAAGGGAAGAATTGTATAAAATAAATTTTTACATAATTAGCTATAATCTCTGTTAACCTTGAGATTTACTCATTTTACTTGTAAACTCTGAATTGACAAATATAAACCTCTTTTATTCTCGTAATTAATAGGGGGTTTATGAATTAGTTGTTAGAAAAACTACTCGAATGGAGGTTTATATACAATGGAGCAAGAATACATATTAAATGAATGTAGTTCATTTGAACCAGAGCATATTTTTGAATGTGGACAGTGTTTCAGATGGAATAAACAAATAGATGGAAGTTATACAGGTGTATTTGGACAAAATGTTATCAACGTAAAAAAAGAAAATAGCAAAATAATATTTAAAGGAATATCATCAGGAGATATAAAAAAAGAATGCAGAGAATATTTTGATTTAGATAGAGATTATGAGAATATAAAAAATAAACTATCAAAAGTAGATGGCAACTTAAAAAGTAGCATTAAATATGGAAGTGGAATAAGAATATTAAATCAAGATTTATGGGAAACACTTATATCTTTCATAATTTCTGCAAATAATAACATACCAAGAATAAAAGGAATAATAGAAAGATTATCTAAAAACTATGGAAATAAAATTATTTGGAATGAGCAAGAGTATTATACATTTCCAACACCTATCCAATTATCAAAAGCAAGTGTAGAAGATTTAAGAAAATTAGGTTTGGGATTTAGAGATGTGAGAGTATATGAAACAACAAGAATAATAAATGAAAACAAACAAAAATTGAAACAATTATCAGATGAAAAAGATACAGAAAAATTAAGAGAAGTATTATTAGAATTTCCAGGGGTAGGACCTAAAGTTGCAGATTGTATAATGCTATTTTCGTGTTTAAAAAGATTAGAAGTATTTCCAATAGATGTATGGGTAAGAAGAGTAATGAATGAATTATATATAAAAAATGAAGATGAAACAAAAGTAAACAAAAAAGAAATAGAAAATCTAGCAAAAGAAAAATATGGTAATTTAGCAGGAATTGCACAACAGTATTTATTTTATTGGAGAAGGGAAGCGTAAAGAAAAAATATATGAGCATGCGATTAATTTATGGACAAGCAGGAACTGGTAAGAGTGAGTTTATCCTGCAAGAAATTAAACAAGATTTACAAAACAATCTGACACAAAAAATATATATAATAGTGCCAGAGCAGTTTTCGTATGCAACAGAAAAAAGACTACTAGAAACATTAGAAGAAGGAGCCTCAATAAAGGCAGAAGTTATAAGTTTTAAAAGGTTAGCACATAGAGTATTTATAGAGGTTCGGAGGAATAAGTGAAGTTAATTTATCTAAAACAGGAAAAACTATGCTTGTAAAATACATATTAGAAAAAAACAAAAAAAACTTAAATTTTTTAGGAAAAACAGGAGATATAGATTTAATATTAAGAAGTATAACAGAATTTAAGAAACACTGTGTGAGTGTAGAAGCATTAGAAGAACAAATATGTAGAACAGATGATGAATATTTGAAATTAAAACTAAAGGATATAAGTAAAATATATGCAAAATATGAAAAAACTATTATAGGAAGCTATATAGATGAAGATGATATACTTACAATGCTTGCAAATAAAATAAGTAAAAGTAAGATGTTCGATGATAGTAAAATATATATAGATGAATTTTCGGGATTTACTGAGCAAGAATATAATATTATTGAAGAGATTTTAAAAAAGGCAAATCAAGTAAGTATAACAATATGTACAGATAGTTTAAGAGAGGGAAATGATCCAGATAATGATGTATTCTATTCAAACAAACAAGTTATAAAAAAATTAGTAGATTGTTCGAGAAATGCAAAAACAAAACTAGAAAAGCCAGTAGAATTAAATAAAAATTTTAGATTTAAAAATGAAGAATTAAAACATTTAGAAAAAAATATATATAATCCAATATATCAAAAGTATAATAATGAAATAAAGCATATACATCTTGAGCTTTGCACGAATCCTTATACAGAAGTAGAAAAACTAGCAAAAAATATAATTAGATTAGTAAGAGATGAAAATATAAGATTTAGAGATATTTCTGTACTTACAAAGAATGTAGAAGACTATACAGGAGCCATAAAAGCAGTTTTTCCAAAATTTGATATACCAGTATTTATAGATAATAATAAAGAATTGAATGATAATATTTTAGTAAAATATGTTCTTGCAATATTTGAAGTGTTTGCAAAAAACTGGTCATCTGATTCAGTATGGAGTTATATAAAAACAGGATTTACTAGAATAGAAAAAAAAGATATATACATGCTAGAAAACTATTGTAAGAAATGGGGAATTAGAGGGAATAAATGGTATAAGGAAGATTGGAATTATGATTCATTAAATATGGATATAGAACATTTAAATGAATTAAGGAAAGAAATTGTAAATCCTTTAATAGACTTAAAGAAAAAGATGGAAAAACAAAAGACAGCAAAAGAAATTACTACAAAACTATATGAATTTTTAGAAGAAAATAATATAAAGCAAAGCTTGCAAGAAAAAATACAAAACTTAAGCTCTAATGATGAAATTAAATATGCAAATGAGTATTCTAGTTGTTGGAATATAATGATGGAAATTTTAGATGAGATAAATCTAGTATTTGGAGACCAAAGAATTACTTTTGAAGACTATAGAGAAATATTAAAATCAGGTTTAGAAGTAAGTTCATTTGGAGAAATACCTGAAAGTCTTGACCAAATAATAATTGGAGATGTAGAGAGGTCTAGAAATCATAAAGTACATACACTATTTATATTAGGTTTAAATGATGGGGTATTTCCAACTACAAATTTTGCAGAAGGATTTTTAAATGATAAAGATAGAGAATACTTAAAAGAAAATGGAATTGAACTCGCAAAAGGGACACTAGAAAATATTTACGAAGATAGATTTAATATTTATAAAGCATTTACTACAGCGGAGAATGATATTTATTTATCATATATTTCATCAGACAAAGAAGGAAAAGCAGTAAGAGCATCAACACTAATTACAAAAATAAAAAAAATATTTCCTAAGTTAATTGAAGAAAGTAGTGTAATAGAAGATAAATCATATATAAGTATGCCAAAACAAACTTATAGAGACCTTTTAATTAATATAAGGAATTCCAGAAATGGTGAAAAGATAGATGATATCTGGAAAGCTACATATAATTGGTATATAAAAAATAAAGAATGGAGAGAAAAACTTCTAAAATGTATAAAAGGATACGAAGATAAGAAATATACCGAGAAAGTGTCAGAAAATAATATAAAAAGATTATATGGTAATATACTTAAAACTAGTGTATCAAGATTAGAACAATACAGGAAATGTCCATTTTCTTTCCACTTGAAATATGGATTAAAATTAAAAGAAAAAGAGGATTTAAAAATAAAACCTATTGATACAGGATCATTTATGCATGATATAATAGATACATTCTTTGAAAATGTAAAAGACATTAAAAATATTAGTGACGAAGAAATAGAAAAAGAAGTACATCAAATTATAAATGAAAAGTTAATTTTAAGTAAAAATTACATTTTTACAAGCACACCAAAATTTGTAGTACTAACAAATAGGCTAAAAAAAGTTATTTTACAATCAGTAAAATATATTGTTTATCAAATTCAAAATGGAGATTTTGAAATATTAGGAAATGAATTAGAATTTAAAAAGAGAATAGACAATGTAGAAATTACTGGTAAAATTGATAGATTAGATGGAATGAGTGATGAAAATGGTAAATACATTAGAATTATAGATTATAAATCATCTGATAAAAATATAGACTTAAATGAATTAATAACAGGAACTCAAATTCAGCTTATTACATATTTAGACAGCATGACAAAAAAAGAAAATGCCGAACCTGCAGCGATGCTTTACTTTAGCTTAATTGATCCAGTTATAAAATCAAGTAAAAATAAATCAGATGAAGAAATAAAAGAAGAATTAAAAAAGAAATTCAGAATGAATGGAATGATTTTAGCAGATATAGAGATAATCAAAAAAATGGATAAAACATTAGAAAAAGGTTCATCAAATAGCATTCCTGTTTACCTAGACAAAGACGGTAATATAAGTAAATCAAGATCAAATACAATTACAAAAGATGAATTTACTAAATTACAACAAACTGCAGAAAAGGTAATAAAACAAATTGCAAAAGAAATATTAGAAGGAAATATTGATATTAAACCAGCATATTACAAAAAGAATAAGACAGACACATGTAAATATTGTGAATATAAATCTATTTGTGGATTTAATCCAAAAGTACATAATTATTTATATATAGAAAACAAAACAAAAGAAGAAATATTAGAAAAATTGTAATTAAAATTGGTGCATTGGTGCAAAAGGGGCCAGGCCCCTTTTGCACCAAAAACAAAAAAAGGGAAAAAAGGGGATATATTTATGGGGATAGTAGGATTTTATGCAGGTTCATTTGATCCATTTACAAATGGACATTTGCAAATTGTAAAAAAAGCTGCAAAGTGTTTTGATAAGGTAATAGTAGGAATAGGGCATAATATTGAAAAAAAAGAAAGAATAGACAGAAATAAAATGAAACAGGCAATAGAAAAAGCAATAGAAGAAGAAAAATTAAATAACGTAGAAGTAGTTATTTATGAGGGTCTTACGGTAGATAAAGCAAAAGAATGTAAAGCCAATATTTTAATTAGAGGACTAAGAAACGGTACAGATTATGAATATGAAGAAAACATATCAGCGATAAATGAAAAAATGGCTAATATGGATACATGCTATTTTAGAGCTGGAGATTTAGGTTATTTATCATCTAGTATTGTTATGGAATTATATATTAATAATAAAGAAATAGATAAATATGTACCAAGAGCAATAGCAGAATTGTTGAATTCATTGAGATAAATTGTAATTTGTTTGTGAGAGGAAAATCCTAGGGACTGTCCCTAAAAATCACCAATTTTGGGGATTTTTGGGACTGTCCTGAATTTTCCGAACATGAAACAAACAACAATTTATTAATAAATAAAAAAGGAAGGGTTTTTATGATAATTGGTATAACAGGAAATTCAGGAAGTGGCAAAACATTAATTTGTAAAGAATTAGTGAAAATGGCAAAAAAGGGGTCTGTCCCCTTTTTTGCCAAAAGAAATGAAATGGGACAGATTACTTTTGATCCTGTTTTAATAGATGCAGATAAAATTGTAAAAGAAATGTCTATGCAAGGCACAATTTATTTTAAAGAAATTGTGGAAGAATTTGGCGAAGATATTTTATTAGAAAATGGAGAAATAGATAAAGAAAAGCTTGCAAATATAATATTTACAAATACTGAAAAGAGAGAGAGTTTAAATTTACTTACATTTAAGTATGTAGTAGATGAAATAAAAAGAAAAGTAAATTTAAGTAAAAGCAAAACAGTTATAATTGATGCTCCACTTTTGATAGAAAGTGGGTTAAATAAAATATGTGATGTAGTCATATCAGTAATTGCAGATGAAAATGTAAAAATAGAAAGAATTTGCAAAAGAGATAATATAGATGAAAATCTTGCAAGAGCTAGAATAAAATCCCAACCTAACGATGATTTTTATATAAAAAACTCTAACTATGTAATTGTAAATAATGATAATTCTAATCTAGAAAAACAAGTAAATAGTATAAAAGAAATATTAGAAAGTGAAATCATAAAAAGTAAAGAAATTGTAGTTATTCAAGATAGAGATGTAAAAATTTTAAAATTTAAAAAACTATTAGAATATGGCAATATTTTAGAACACGCATTTACATTAAAACCACTTGATTTTGGAAGTAATGATACATATAAAGAGATAAAAGAAAAAGCAGATAATAACTATAAATCAGTATGTGAATTATTAGGTTTAAACAGCAAAAATATAATAAGACCATATCAAACACATACGAATAATATAAAAGAATTAAGTAAAGAAACACGGAATTTTTAATGAAGAATTTATAGATATAGATGGATTAATTACAAAAGAGAAAGATAGAGTGCTATCTCTAACATTTGCAGATTGCACACCTTTATACCTATTTGATGAAAATAAGAAGATTATTGGAAATATTCATTCAGGTTGGCAAGGAACAACAAAAAAGATAGCAAAAAAGGCAATACAATTTATGAAAGAAAAGTATAATTGTAACCCAAAAGATATTATATGTGTAATTGGACCAACAATAAGAAAATGCCATTTTGAAGTAAAACAAGACGTGAGAGATATATTCTATAAAGAATTTAGTTATATGAATAATATAAATGATATAATAGAATTTAGCGAAGAGACAAAAAGTTATTTTATAGATACTGTAGAAATTAATAAAAATTTGCTTCGAGAGGAAGGAATATTAGAAGAAAATATTATAGATAGCAAAATATGTACAGTATGCGATAGTAATATAATTCATTCATATAGAAAAGAAGGAGAAGAAGCGGGAAGAAACACAGCATTAATTAGTTTAATATAAAAATAAAAACCTGCTTCTTATAAAAGAAGCAGGAGAAGAAAAACTATTTTTCCTCTTTCTGTTCGGATTGTGAACCAATAGGACTACTTTTTGTATAAGTACCTTTATCTTGATGTAGTCTATATGGACATTTTCTATCAGGGCAGTCTTCGCATGAACCGAAGCACTCAAATTCTGATAAAAAAGTATGCCTTGTCATTGGTTTACACCCCTTTCAAAATAGTATAGACTTTGCTATTCTGACCATATAAAAATTATAACATAATCAACGTAAAAATACAAGAAAAGTGAGGGATAAGATATGTACGATAATTGGGAAAAATTAGAAAAAGATTGTAGAGATTGCACTAAATGTAAATTATGTAATAACAGACATAATGTTGTAATAGGTACAGGAAATAAAAATGCAAGAATAATGTTTATAGGAGAAGGACCAGGAGCAGACGAAGATATTAAAGGCATTCCATTTGTAGGAAAAGCTGGTAAGCTTATGGATAAGGCATTTCAAGGGGTAGGAATAAAAAGAGAAGAAGTATATATAGCAAATATAGTAAAATGTAGACCACCTAACAATAGAAATCCAGAAAAGGATGAAGCACAAGCTTGCAAAGAATATATAGATTCACAAATAAAATTAGTGAATCCAGGAATAATTGTATTACTAGGAAGTGTTGCTCTAAAGAATATATTAGGTGAACAATATGGAATAACAGCAAGCAGAGGTAAATGGTTTGAAAAAGATGGAATAAAATATATGCCAACATTCCATCCAGCAGCATTATTAAGAGATGAAACAAAAAAAATAGACTTTTGGAATGATTTAGAAAAATTGTAATTTGTAGGATTAAATTTATTGAAAACATTGTAGGGGTCGGTCTTGATCGACCTCTACACACAATATGAAATGGGTGAAAAAGGGGCCAGGCCCCTTTTTCACCCATTTCATACAAACAACAATTTATCTAAATTTATATATTATTAATATTTTGTTCTTCGGAAACATTAAGTCCAAATAATTTTTTTATTTTAATTATAAATGTATTTATTAAAGAAAAGGCATTATTAGTTTTATCAACTAGCATAAGACTAGTATTAACATTTTCAAATAAATTAATTTCTCCATATTCTTCTATATATGATTTTTTCTCTTCAATAACATTCATCATATTACGATAAAATTCATTGTAAAATGTATATCCTTCAGCAGAGCCAATTATATTTTTATAATTATAAAGTCTACTATTAAAATTTTTTATATCTTCTAAGTTTCTAATACTATTAAATTCGTTTTTGAAACATTTATGCATAATCAAATTCTGAGTTCTAAAGAATAGTGATTTAATATCTTCCTTAGTTTCATTTATTAATTTATTTAATAGTTTAATAGAACTAATTTTATCTGTGTATTGTAATTCACTTGAATAATAGTTCAAGTTGTTTTCTAATGATAATAGCTTATCAAAATTTTTTATAAGCATTGAATATGTTTTTTTATCAGATTTTAATATAAATGTATTTTTAAAAACATCATTACTATTTAATGTACTATGATATAAAGGATATGTTCCAGTAAAATATGATACTTGATTCAAAAGTGCACATTCCAAAGGATAATAATTAGGGCTGATTGTATTTATTAATATTCCATAATATGTTTCATTTGTAGAATCCATCATATTTGCTTCTGAAGCCATAAGTTGAACTGCAGCTTCGTTTATAGCAAGCCCTGTATTAGATGAAAGAGTGTATAATCCCATTCTAGATACATTGTTATTGTAATCGCGAAGTTCCTGAATATAATGTATACATTCGTGAACAGCAAGTGTTGACATTTCATCAATGTCTGCTGTTTCATTAAAATATATAGAATTATCTTTATAAAAATACTTAGCACCAGAAGAATCTTTAGGCATTTTTGCAACATACATGTTAAGCCTTGAAAGAGACTCAAACAGCTCGCTTTTATTTAAATTGTGTTCAGGAAAAGCGAGACATAGTTTACTGGCAACATTAATTGCAATAGTATTTACTTTTAAGGTATCTAATTGTTCTATAATTTCAATACCTTCTTTTTTTAACTTTAAATGAGTGCCCAATTTAAGTTAACTCCTTTATTCTTTAGTATATAAATATTATATAATATAAATATATAAAAAATATTTCATATAGATTAAACTTATATTACATTTTAATTACAAAAGACTTCCATAATGGAAGTCTTTTTAGTATTTATGAAACTTTTAAAATTCTAAATTTATTTTCTTTTTTCTTATATATTTCATACTCATTCATAGCATTATTTAATAGCTCTTTATATGCTATAGAGTTAGGTTTACATTTGATTTTACAAAATGCTTGTATAATAGTAGTGTTTATTATTTCCCTATTAAATCTAACTATATCAGGGTTTATTATGATTTTAGTTTTTAAACATTTATAGAATTCATTATTTAATCTTTTTATAGAATAGTCTTCTGGAGCAAATTTTAATATATGTCTTGCAACCTCCATTGCATATTCTATTTCAGTTTCAGCTATTGTATTATATAATTTCTGAATAGCCATATTTATTACATCAATATTTTCTATATTTTTATATATTTTAGGTAAAAATAAGTCAATTTCAGTTTCTTTTTTATTTAATTCAACTAAAGAATTATTTGTATATTTAATATTTAATTTTAAGCTATTACCTAAAACACTAACTGTTAAATAAGTTTGATTAGTTACCGTTTTTTTAAATTTCAATATGCTCATATATTTACCCCCTAACATTTGCAAAGATTTGTATAATATAATAATACTTAACCTATCATACGAATACATGTTTGCTTTCAGTAAAAATATTTTATATTTAACATTTAAAAAAGTCAATAGGTTTCTTAAATAAATATTGAAAAATTTTTTTAATACTGATAAAATAAACTAAATAGATAAATTGTAATTTGTTTCATGTTCGGAAAATTCAGGACAGTCCCAAAAATCCCCAAAATTGGTGATTTTTAGGGACAGTCCCTAGGATTTTCCTCTCACAAACAAATTACAATTTATAACAGAAAATAAATGGAGGAGAATTAAATGAAAAAATGTTTATTGTTAGGAAATGGTGGAAGAGAAGCAGTTTTAGCAGAATATATAAGCAAAGGATATGAGCTTTATACAGTTTGTCCATATGAAAATCCAAGTATAATAAATAACGTAAAAAAATCAAATGGAAAGTATATAGTAGATGATCCTTTTGATAAGGATGTAGTAAGGAATTTTATAAAAGAAAATGGAATTGATACATGTGTAATAAGTAGTGATAATTTGTTACAAGATGGACTAATAGATGTTGCAAGAGAATTAGGATTAAAAACATTTGGGCCAACATCTAAAGGTGCAAAAATTGAGTGGAGTAAAACATATGCATTAGATATTGTAGAAAAACTGGCTCCTGAAATGATAATCAAAAACTATAATATTACAGATGTAGATGAACTTAAAAAAGTTATAGATAGATACCAAGATGATAGCTTTGTTGTGAAACCAGAAGGATTAACAGGTGGAAAAGGTGTAAAAGTAGGAGGAATACATTTTAAAGGGAAAGATGAAG
This sequence comes from uncultured Clostridia bacterium, assembly GCA_947623865.1. GTDB lineage: Bacteria > Bacillota > Clostridia > TANB77 > CAG-508 > CAG-452. The sequence goes on from CANQIC010000016.1 coordinate 25,625, forward strand.
GGTATAAATATGCTAAAAGCTGTTTAGAGACAAGTGGAAATGTAATAATTCAAGATAAAATTGAGGGAAGAGAATTTACAGTAATGGCTTTGACAGATGGAGAAAACATAGTAGTTACACCAACAACTTTTGATTATCCATATAGATTTGATGAAGATAAAGGACCAGGAACAGGTGGAATGGGATGTTTGAGTTTTGAAGATGGGATCTTACCATTTTTAGAGCAATCAGATGTTGATGAATGTGCTAAACTTATAAAAGATACTTTAAAATATGTAAATAAAGATTCTATAGAATTTAATGGAGTAATATACGGAGGATTCTTTAAAACGAAGAATGGAATAAAATTTATAGAATTCAATGCCAGATTTGGGGATCCAGAAGCATTAAATGTATTAAATTCATTAGAAACACCATTTACAGAAGTAATGGAAAATATATTTAATAAAACATTAAGTGAAAATAATTGTAAATTCAAAAAGAATTACACATTTACTGTATATGTAGTAACGAAAGAATATGCAGTTGAGAATAGAAAAGAACCTTTAGTATTTACATTAAATACAAATGAAATAGAGAAACAAGGAGTAAAAATATATTTTGCAAATACTAAAAACATTGAAGGAAATACATATTCATCGATAAGCAATTCAAGACTATTTGGACTCACAGCTTCTGGAAATACATTAGAAGAAGCAAAAGAAAAAGTATACAACTCAATGAATGGAAACTTAGATGATAAATTAGATTATAGAAAAGATATTGGAAACATATATGAACACTAAAAAGGATTTTGGGGATAATCCCCAAAATCCTTTTTCATTGAATACAAAACTTCTTAAAATTTTGTCTAAGGAATAATTGTCTTGGACTTTTGTAATAAATTAAATAGTTTAATATCAAAAAGTTTATTGCTTGTCTATCTTATTCTAAATTATTTTTTATCTTAGTTGTTGTATTTGATTCTAAACTTTTTGATTTTTCTAATTCAATATATTTAGTAACTGTAGAATCAATATGATTTATTAAAACTGCTTGTTTATCATAATTATTTATTGCTGAAAAAAACATTGGAGATAATGTAACAATAGTAGCATAATCAAATTCAGATTTAGGATTATCACTAGATAAAGTTTCTTCATCTGTATCCAAATCTATCACACTATCATTTTGTTCAGGCTCCATATAAGTAGGCTCTTTAGTGTCATCTAAATCTTCTGAATCTAGTGATTCAGTTTTAGGCTCTTCATAAATAACATTTACTTCTTTTCCATCAGAATTATTATCTATATCAATTATATCTTCATCATCATTAGATAAAGTTTCATCATCTGTATCCAAATCTAGTGAACTATCATTTTGTTCGGGCTCAATATAAGTAGTCCCTTTAGTGTCATCTAAATCTTCTAAATCTAGTGATTCAGTTTTAGGCTCTTCATAAACAACATTTACTTTGTTTTCGTCAGAATCATCATCTATATTGATTACATTTTCAGTATCAGTTTTTATAGTAATATCGTATTTATAATTAGATTTATCATTTATTTCATTTTCATTTTCTTTTTCATTATCAGCCAAGTTATGAACTTCATCTTGAATATAAGAATCTTGTTCATTAATTTGTGAGATTTCATCATTTTTAAAAATATCTGATTCGATATCTAATATATCTATAATTGCATCAGATTTGTCTTTATCTTCTTTTGCAGAAGATATTACTATAGAATCATCATTTTCTTTGATAGGTTTTTCTTCTATAATATTTAATTCTAAATCTTCCTTAGGAACAGAAGAATCTATATTTTGATTAGATAATGTTAAAGGTATCTCTATTCCAGAATTATTTACATTCTCCATAGATGTAGAATCATCTTTAATGTGATTTGCAACTCTTGCCCTTTCTGATTTTGAGTATATTACTTGAATATGTTTATTGAAGTAATCATTAGATATTGCTTTATCTGGAGGAAGTAATAAATTTAAATAACTAATTATTGCATATCTTTTAATATTATCCATATTTTTATATTCATCAAAAGATAAAGAACTTTTGGACATATCCATTTTAGGTTTTGGCAATTTATTTAGATATGTTGGTGAATAATTTAAATATGTAGCACTTAATATTAATTCTTTATACGTATCGTTAAATTTTATATGACTATTTTTATAAACCCATCTAAACATTTCATTAACATTATTAGGAGACCTTGATATTGCAAGTAAAGCTGCATAGCTATTAGCCTGAACAGACAAATTTGAAAAAGATTTATTATTATATTCTGTTTCTAAATCAATTTCATTTTCATCAATGACATTAGATTTAGGGTCATCTCTTGCAATTGATATCAAAAATTCATCAGATATAAAACGTTTAACATCTGATTGATGTTTAATAAAATCATCTATACTATATTTATTATTAATAGAGTATTTTTTCTCCCATAGTTCTACTTCCTCTTTTAGTTCATCAAGAGTAGCATGTTTTTTTGTTATATCTACAAGATCACGAAAAGCTTCTTCCTGTTTAAAAGCATTTTCTCTTAAATTCTTATCTCTTGTATATAACTCAACTCTTTTTTGATACATTCTTAAAAAACCAGATACAGGATATTTTTCTTTCCATTTTTTAACTTTCTTTTTCAATAAATCATAATCGTTAGTATTCTTTATTGTGTTATACAATTCTCTTAAAGCTTTCGCTTGATTTTGTATTTTTTTCTCTTCTTTTAGCTTTAACTGATTTAATATATATTGAGTAACAGATGAATAATACTGATTTAACAAAAATTCAATTCTTTTTTTGAAATCTGATTTAGAGGAAGTGCTAGGTCTATCTAAAAGTTTTTTATATTTATTTTTCCATGAAGCAATTCGACTATTCAACAATTCAATATCTTGAAGTTGCATAGCTTCTTCAATTATTTGACGAAGTTCAAAATATGCTTCATCTTCTAATCTTTTTAAATCTTTATCATTAATATCGTTAGTATTACTCATAAAATTCCTCCAAAACTATATATTTAATTATACCATATTAAATAGAAAAATAAAACTAATATTTAAAAAGACGACAATTTATGATAAAATATAATATATAAATTTATGAGAGGTGTAAAATCATATGATAAAAAGATGCGAAACAAAAAAGATATTTGTAGGAGATGTACAAATAGGCGGACAAGATAAAGTAGTAATACAGTCTATGACTAATACGAAAACTAAAGATGTAAAATCTACAGTAGAACAAATTTTAAAATTAGAGGATGCAGGATGTGAAATAATAAGAGTTGCATGCTTAGACGTAGAAGATGCAAAAGCAATTTCTGAAATAAAAAAGAAGATACATATTCCAATAGTTGCAGATATACATTTTGATTATAGAATCGCATTAGAAGCAGCAAATGCAGGAGTTAATAAAATAAGAATTAATCCTGGAAATATTGGATCAAATGATAGAGTAAAAGCAGTTGTAGATAAATGCAAAGAAAAACATATACCAATTAGAATAGGAGTAAATAGTGGATCACTACCAAAAGATATTTTAGAAAGAGACGGAAAACCGACTGCTAAAGGAATGGTAGAAGCAGGGCTAAGACATATAAAAATATTAGAAAATTTAGAATTTTATGACATAGCATTATCATTAAAAGCATCATCATTGGATTTATGTATAAATGCTTACACTGAAGCAGCAAATACAATAGAATATCCTTTGCATTTGGGAGTAACACATGCTGGAACAGAATTTAGTGGTACAGTAAGTTCTAGTATAGGACTTGGCATTTTATTAAGACAAGGGATTGGAGATACAATGAGAGTATCATTATCTGCAGACCCAGTAAAAGAAATAAAAATTGCAAAAGAAATATTAAAGGATTGTAATTTATACCATAAATCTCCAACACTTATAGCATGTCCTACATGTGGAAGAATACAATATGATTTAATACCAATTGCAAACGAAATAGAAGACTTTCTTCAAACTATAAAATCAGATATAACTGTAGCAGTAATGGGATGTCGGAGTAAATGGGCCAAATGAAGCAAGACATGCAGATATAGGAATTGCAGGAGGAATAAAGGAAGGATTGCTATTTAAAAAAGGTGAAATAATAAGGAAAGTAAAACAAGAAGATATAGTAAAAGTATTAAAAGAAGAGATATTAAAAATGATTAAATAAATTATAATTTGGTAAACATTTCGCTCGGAGCAAAAAGTTTCTGCCGTGGAGAAATTGCTCGGAGCAAAAAGTTTCTGCCGTGGAGAAATTGCTCCGAGCAAAAAGTTTCTTGCCGTGGAGAAATCGCTCCGAGCGAAATGTTTCTATAAAATGGGAGAGAATATGGAAATAATTATTGGTAAAACAGCAGGATTTTGCTTTGGAGTAGCAAATGCTGTAAATAAAACAAATAAGTTATTAAATGAAAATAGTAATATGTTTTGCTTAGGTGAATTAGTACATAATAAACAGGTAACAGAACAGCTAGAAGAAAAGGGACTTAATATTATAGAAAATATAATGCAAGCAAAAGAAAGTGTAATAATACGAGCACATGGTACACAAAAAGAAATTTATAATAAAGCTAAAAAGATTGGATTAAATGTAATAGATTTAACATGTCCTAAAGTTATAAAAATACATAATGTTGCAGAAGAATATGCAAACGATGGATATTATATATTTCTAGTTGGAAACAGTAATCACCCAGAAACAATAGGTACAATTAGTTATTGTGGTAATAATGCATATGTAATTGAGAATGAAGAAAATGTAAAAAAAGCATTACAAAGTTTATATGAATCTAAAATAAAAAAATTAATTATTATAGCACAAACTACATACAGTTTAGAAAAATTTAATAAGATTATTTCTTTAGTAGAAAATAATCTAAAAAATAAAGATATAAAATTAGAAATAAAAAGGACAATATGTGATGCAACAAGATTAAGGCAAGAAGAAACAGAAGAAATATCATCAAAAGTAGATATGATGATAATAATAGGAGGAAGACATAGTTCAAACACAAATAAATTATATGAAATTTCTAAAAAAAATTGTGAAAATAGTATATTAATAGAGAGTAGTAAAGAATTAGATATAAATAAAATTAAAAAATATAATAAAATTGGTATTATGGCAGGTGCATCTACACCAAAAAAAAGTATAGATGCAGTAGTTGAAAAGTTAAAAAAAATATGTTAAAATATGAATGGATTATTATGAAAAGGAAGAAAGGTATAACAAATGAATCAAATTCTTATTGACGAAAAGTTATATGTAACACCAGATATGAAGAAAAAGAAAAAATTGTTTAGATTTGAGTTCTTTTTATCTGTTTTTTTGTTATGCGCCTTATCTTCTTATGCAATATATGCAGAATATGATAGAAATAAAAGTGAACAAGTTTCGCAAGAAATATTAGATGGAATGGAATTTCAAGATAGTACTGAAATTGTTGAAGAAGAAGTAACTGTAGTAGTATTAAATGCCATACCAGAAGAAGAGGAAGTTGCACAAACACAAACTGTTCAAACAGAGAGGACTGTAGATGTTCCAGATGAGCAAAAATCTGTAGCAAACGATGGAACAGTATATTATACAATAGGTGTAATAAATATACCATCTATAAAGGTAAATTATCCTATACTATCAACTTACTCAGATGCTTTGCTAAAAATTGCTCCATGTAAATTCCATGGTCCAAACCCGAATGAGGTAGGAAATCTATGTATAGCAGGACATAATTATAAAAATTCTAAGTTCTTTAGTAAAGTACCTAATTTAAAATCAGGAGATAAAATAGAGATAACAGATTTAGGAGGAAATACAGTAACATATACTGTATATGATAAATTTATAGTAAATCCGGATGAATTAGAATGTACAAGTCAGCTTACAGAAGGAAAAAGAGAAATAACATTAATTACTTGTACAAATGATAATAAGAAAAGATATATAATAAAAGCAAGAGAAATATAATGTTCAAATCTACTTTTATTATATAAATTTTAAGAAATATTGAAGATATTACAAAAACTACTTGCAAAAACAAACAAAAAATGATAATATATTTATATATTAATACTAAAACAATAGATTTAAAAAAAACCCCAATTTTGGGAAAGTTTTTTAAATCTATTTTTGTTTGGTGAAAATATGAAAGAAAGATATGCAAAAAAGGGACAAAATGTATTATGAAAAACATCCCTTTTAGGGCATTGGAAGGAGAAATTTAATGAACACAAAGTATATTTTTGTAACAGGTGGAGTAGTATCAGGACTAGGTAAAGGAATAACTGCAGCATCACTAGGAAGACTTTTAAAAAATAGAGGATATAAAGTTACAATACAAAAAATGGATCCATATATAAATGTTGACCCAGGAACAATGAGTCCAATTGAGCATGGTGAAGTATTTGTAACAGATGATGGAGCAGAAACAGATTTAGATTTAGGACATTATGAAAGATTTATAGATGAAAATTTAACTAAAAACTCTAGTGTAACAACTGGTAAGATTTATTCTAGTGTAATTGAAAAAGAGAGAAAAGGTGAGTATTTAGGTAAAACCGTTCAAGTAATACCTCATATTACTAATGAAATAAAAGAAAATATATATAGTTTTGAAAAACAAGATGTTGATATAGTAATAACTGAAATAGGTGGAACTATTGGAGATATAGAGGGCCTATCATTTATAGAAGCAATAAGACAAGTAGGAATAGAAAAACCAAAAGGAGATGTAATTTATATTCATGTAACATTACTTCCATATATTTCTGGTTCAAATGAATTGAAATCTAAACCAACACAACATTCTGTAAAAGAGCTTCAATCATTAGGTATAAAACCAGATATACTAGTTTGTAGATCAGAATTACCTATACCAGATATAATGAGACAAAAAATAGCACTTTATTGTAATGTAAGACCAGAAAGTGTAATACAAAATGCTACAGTCGATAATTTATATGCTGTACCTTTAATGCTTGAAGAAGAAGGTTTGACACGTGAAGTATGTAGATACTTAAATTTAGAAAATACAGAGCCTAAAAATGAAGAATGGGAAAATATGATAGACCATATTAGAAGAATAAACGAAAAAACAGTTAAAGTTGCAATAGTGGGAAAATATGTTTCACTTGAAGACTCATATCTTTCAGTTGCAGAAAGCTTAAGACATGCAGGATTTGAAAATGATGTTAAAGTAGATATTGGATTTGTTGACTCAGAAGAAATAACGAATCAAAATGCAAAAGAAAAATTAGGAAAATATGATGCACTTCTTGTTCCAGGAGGATTTGGAAACAGAGGAATAGAAGGGAAAATTGCTTGCATAAAATATGCAAGAGAAAATAAAGTACCATTTTTAGGTATATGCTTAGGTATGCAAATGGCAGTTGTAGAGTTTGCAAGAAATGTATTAGGATTAAAAGATTCAAATTCAGAAGAGTTTGATGTAAATACAAACAACCCAGTTATACATATAATGGATGACCAAAAGAATATACATAAAAAAGGTGGAACAATGAGACTTGGAAGTTATCCATGTGTTTTAAAAGAAGAAAGTAAAGCATATCAACTATATGGAGTTAAAGAAATAGCAGAAAGACATAGACATAGATATGAGTATAATAATAATTATAAAAATAGAATGGAAGCAGCAGGACTTATCTGCTCAGGAACTTCGCCAGATGGAAGATTAGTTGAAATAGTTGAATTAAAAGATCATCCATTCTTTGTAGCAAGTCAATTCCATCCAGAATTTAAATCAAGGCCAAATAGACCTAGTCCACTATTTAGAGGATTAATTGCAGCTGCGAAATAATTAAATAAAAAATGAACTGTTGACCGATAAGAGTCAGCAGTTTTTTTAAAATCCCTAAGAAAAATCC
>CANQIC010000017.1 GCA_947623865.1 uncultured Clostridia bacterium
AGAAACTTTTCCTTTATTCTATGATTTAGCAAATGCAATGGGAATTTTACAAATTAGTTATTTAAATAGTATTGGAGGGGCATCTGATGAAGATAAATTTTGGTTAGAAGAAAGTGAAAAGGGATTAAGTTTCAGTGATAATAATTTTTGGAATTCAATTATCAAAAACAATAAAGATTTATAAAATAAAAAAATAAAATTTAAAAAATAGAACTATACTAATTTTAAAAGTATAGTTCTCAATTTTTAACATATATAGTCATCCTAAAAATCCATTAGATAGTAGGGTTTCTTTAACAAATTATCTTTCAAAAGTATCTTCTCCTGATCTATATTTTTTATATTCTCTTTCTTCTCTTACAGATTGCCAACGTTTTCTAAAGATATTCTTTTGTTCATCATTATCAAATAATAAATTTAATAAATTATTTACTTTATCAGCCTCTGTTACATTTTTCAAAAATAGTTTCTCAAATTCATCTTTTTTATAATTTTTGTCTTTAGCATTTTTTAAACTTATTTCAAGTATTTTTCCTACTAATTCTAAATTTTGAAAAATAATTTTTGAATCTAACGAAGAATTAAATATTCTTATTTCAATTCTTCCTGTATCATGAGAATTCCATTTCATATGATTAAAGTTTATACTAGTCCATCTTACTTTATCATCTTCACTTGGTTTACTTTTTATTCCCTCATTATATCTATGATAAATACTAAATTTTTCTTCATCTGTTTTTGCATAATGTAAATCATATACAACATCATTCTCTGGTCCAAAATTTGACCAAGCAACAATTTCATGCATTCTATTTTTTGCTTGAATTTGATACAAAAATTTTTCCATATCTTCTTCTGTATTAAGAGTAACGCTTCCATCTTTTTCAAAAAATTTTTGAATATTTTCTTTTATTGGAGTAGCCATACTATGTGCTTCTATTCTTATAACTTCACCTTCTTCATTAGCTATTTTAAAAAAAATTTCTTCACATTCTCCCCAAATTTTTAGTAAATTTTCTATAGCTTTTTCATTACATTCTAGATAATCAACTCCAACATTTATATGTAATGCTGTCCCACCATGTAATTTAGCATTTAAGGCTTTAAAAAATGTACAAATAGCAACGATTTGATTTAAATCATATAGATTATTTGTCATAATTGGTGTAGATGCTTCTGATTCATAAGTAGAGGTTTCTGGAGAAAAAATCCATTTATTATACTCATTTTTCTTTTTAAAATCCGTATTTTGAATAATTGCATTTGAAATATCAGTTGGAACTTCTAAAATATCCATAATACAAGCAATATCATTCGATTCGAAAATACATTCAATTTCGTCTAAAGGTATATTTGCAACTTCCATTTCTAAACCAAATCTTAAATTCTCTGGAAAATCTAAATTTTCTTGCCACCAAGAAAATTTTTTTTCATCATTAAATAATCCATGCAATACTTTATTCTTATCGATAACTTTTAATATTTTACTAAGATATTCTTTTATAAAACTCCAAGGAATCCAACGAAAATGTTCTTTAATATCTTGCATATTTGACATTATTTCTTGTTCTGTATGTTCATTTATATTATCTAAAAAATCACTAGTTTCTCTAAAATTCACTCTAATACTCCTTTATATAATTTCATTAATTACAATATAATTCCCCATATATTTTTCTTTCTGTTTTGTTGTTAATAAATTATCACTTACCTTGCTTTCTAATATTGTAATATTAGGAATTTTACACAAAGATATTATAAATTCTCTTTCATTATCAATTATTAATGCTTTATTTAAATTATATCTTTCATCTATTATTTTATATTGTTCTCCTAATATTCCCATTTTAGTATGAACAATATCTAAATCTAAGCAATAAAATTTTATTTTATAAAAAGCTATTTCATATCTTCTAATAAACTTTTGTTTTTCTGTTAAATTAAAATATTGTTTTCCAAACATAAATTCATATAATTCTTGTAAAGAATCAAATTTATTAATTTTTTCTTGTTCTATATATATTAAATCTTTCATATTTCTCCTATTCTTATATTAACATAATTATTTTACCATATATTTGTAAATTTTTCAATTTATTATTCTATATTTCTTTACATATTATTAAAAACAAGATGCTAGATACATCTTGCTCCTGTAAATATTTTTATTTTAATTATAAAATTTAATATATGGAAGTTAATAAAATCCACAGGTGTGGATTTAAACCTCCAATTTCCAGCAGGATGGGAAGAAGCAAGAAGAATTAAATTTTCGCAAGGATTTACCTCTCCTGCCCCTCGTGATTATGTAGGTGCTCGGCCCTCTTGTTGCTCCTGAGGCAATTGCACTATATAATTTTACACTTTTCCATAATTTTAGATTAATACTTGCATATCATACACAAGGTAAGGAAATTTACTGGGAATTTCAAAATTATGCTCCACCTGAGGCAGAGCAAATTGGAGAATCTTTTGCAAACGTTAGTGGATACAGATTAGCAGATGTGCCATATAATTCAAGTTTCGCAGGATACAAAGATTGGTTTATTCAAAATTATAGAAGGCCTGGATATACAATAGAAGCAGGCATCCGGAGAAAATCCACTTCCAATTTCTCAATTTAATGAAATTTACAATGATAATATTGGCATACTTGTTTTAGGTGCAATATTGTAATAATAATTTTTTGAGGCTTTTCCCAAATTTTTATAACATTAACATATAACAATAAAAGACAAAACTGAAATCTTATGATATAATATCAACAAATTAAAGAAATAATAATTGGAGAAGTATTTATGAAAAGCAAATATAGAATTGGTATTGATATTGATAATGTTTTATCGAATTTTAACGAAGTATTATTAAAAGAATTTTTAAGTCCCGATAAAGAATTAAGAAATACGGGAATTATAAATAATGATGTTTATATAACGAAAGGAATGTTTGATTGGAGTAAAGAAGAAATATATGAATTTATTACTTCTTTAGAAAAGAAAAAAGCAAATGTGATTTTAGATACAGATACATATAATGAATGTGATGATCAATTTGCCCTTGCTTATTTACTTAAAAATCAAGATATATTTAATATCGAGGCAATAACTGTAGCACCATATTCTCATAAAGAATACAATGAATCAATAGCAGAAGGACAAGAAAAAAGTTACAATGAAATATTAAAAATATGCAAATGGTTAAATTTTGAGACAGCCAATAAAGTTTTTATGGGGTCTAATGATTATATTGTAAATAGTTATAATGAAGAAAATGATGCAGTAAATAAAATAATAGAAGTTGCTTTAAAAAATGATAAAACATATATTATGGCGATAGGAGCTATTACAAATGTTGCTTTAGCAATAAAGAAAGAGCCTAAAATATTAAAAAAAATAGAAGTGATATGGCTCGGAGGGCATAGCTTATTACAAGATAATAATTTGGAACATAATTTTAATCAAGATATAGCAGCAGTAAGGATCATATTTGAATCTAAAGTAAAACTAACAATAATTCCGTGCAAAAATGTTGCATCTAATTTGAGAACATCTATTTATGAGTTAAACCATTATTTAAAAAATAAAAGTGAATTATGCAATTATTTAATTGATAGATTCTATAATGATGGCTATCACGGAATACAAGAAAGAAGAGTTCTTTGGGATATATCTGTAGTTGCATATATGATAAATAAAAAGTGGTTTACAAGCAAAGAAATAAGCCTACCTAATATTAATGATGATACATCTTATGAATTGACTAATGATAACCATAAAATCACAATGATAAATTATATAGATGTAGATAATGTATATAAAGATTTATTTAAAAAGTTGGGAGAATAAGTATAAATTTAGTGTATACTTTGAAGGAATTAATGATGAAACCTTTTTAAATCGTGGGATTACAAGATGAAAATGTGCAGTAGCATAAACGACAATCTTTATTTTGAGAAAAAAGTATGAGAAACTATTTCTATTTTTATGATAATTTTGTAAAACGTTTTTCCTTCTTTCTCAGTTCAATGAAATTTATAATGATAATATAGATATATTAGTGTTAGGATCAATATTATGAAAAACATTTCTATTTAAAAGAGACCTAGTTTATAAAACTAAGTCTCTTTTCTTACAAGTTATCTCTTGAATTTTCTTTTGATAACTCAAAACAATCTTGCAACTCCTTGTTCTGTTGCTTTTTCCGATACTGCTTTTGCCACTGCTTTTACTACTCTGTTATCCAGAGGACTTGGTATTACATAATCTTCGCTCAGTTCATCTTCTCTGACCAAAGATGCAATACCGTAAGCAGCCGCCAATTTCATTTCTTCTGTGATTTTAGTTGCTCTACAATTCAAAGCCCCTAGAAATATCCCAGGAAATGCTAACACATTGTTAATCTGATTCGGATAATCAGAACGTCCAGTCCCCATAATCTTTGCTCCCGCAGCCTTTCCTGCTTCATAGGTTATCTCTGGTTCTGGATTTGCCATAGCAAAAACAATAGGATCTCGCTTCATACTTTCAACCATTTCAGACGTTACAATGTTAGGTGCTGATACACCGATAAATACATCTGCTTTTTTCATTGCTTCAGACATTGATAGTCTCTCACATCTGGTATTAGTTATCTTACTCAATTCTTGTGTTAAGAAATCATAACTGTTGTAATCTTCCTTTGTTACAATCCCATTAATATTAAATGAGTAGATTTCTTTAACTCCTAAGTTATGAAGCATCTTGATAACTGAGCTACCAGCAGCACCTGTGCCACTTACAACTACTGTTAAATCACAAATTTCTTTTTGAACAACTTTTACTGCATTTATAATTGCTGCCGCAACAACAATTGCAGTACCGTGCTGATCGTCATGGAATACTGGTATGTCTAAGTCCTTAATTAATGCTTTTTCAATTTCTACGCATCGAGGAGCTGATATATCCTCCAAATTAATACCTCCGAAACTAGGTGCTATAGCTTTTACAATAGCAATAATTTTTTCTGGGTTTGTGGTGTTTAAACAAATTGGAACAGCATCAATTCCTGCAAATTTCTTGAAAAGAGCCGCTTTACCTTCCATAACAGGTAATGCTGCTTCTGGTCCAATATCACCTAGACCCAGAACAGCTGTACCATCAGTAACAACTGCTACAGAGTTCCCCTTCCATGTAAAATCATACACCGCGTTTTTGGTGCTTGCAATAATTCTGCAAGGTTCTGCAACTCCAGGAGTATATGCTAAAGATAAATCTTCCTGCGAATCTAAAGGTACTTTTAAATTTACCTCTAATTTTCCTTTTGCCCGTTTATGCATTTCTGCACTTTTTTCATAGATTGTTTTTGTCATGTTAATTTCTCCTTTCCGCATTACGCAGAGATGTTTAATAAATATATTGTTTTTACATAGTCCTGACCTTACTATGTATTTTACCAAAGGATTTAAATATATTTATAGTGGTTATTATATCATATTTTATGTAAATTGTAAATATTAATATTATAATAAAACATTTAACTAAGTAATTCTTCGGAATAACTATGAAATGCATTCCATTCACTTCAATTATAAATATAAAATATTTATCAAGTTAAACATAAAGCATCTGTACCCTTTTGTTTTTCTTATCCTTTAAATTGACCTCCATTAATATGCATTACTTGACCTGTAACATAAGATGAATCTGAACTTGCTAAATATATAAATAGTGGCGCTATTTCGTAAGGATGACCTGCCCTACCCATTGGTGCATCTGAACCAAGTGTTGGTATTTTTTCTGCTTCCCAACATGCTGGTTGAAGTGGGGTCCAAAATACTCCTGGGGATACGGCATTTACTCTTATATTTTTCGCTGCTAAATTTGTTGATAGTGACCTCGTAAATCCTACTATTGCTCCTTTACTTGTCACATAATCTATTAGTTCTGGTTCTCCCTGAAAGGTAGTTATTGAAGTTACATTTATAATACTAGCACCTGGTTTCATATGTTTTAATGCTCTTTTAGTTAAATAAAACATAGAATATATATTTGTTTTCATTGTTAAATCAAATTGTTCATCTGTTATGTCTAATAAACTTTTTTGCTGATATTGAACTCCACTATTGTTTACTAATATATCAATTCTTCCAAACTTCTTCATTGTTTCATCTACAATTTTGTCACAAAAATTTGTATCTTTAATATCTCCTGCAATTAGTAAGCATGTTCCTCCAAGTCTTTCGATAAATTCTTTTGTTTCTTCTGCATCTTTGTGCTCGTTATAATATGCTATTACTACTGTTGCACCTTCTTTTACAAAACCAACTGCAACAGCTCTTCCTATTCCAGAATCTCCCCCTGTTATAATTGCAACTTTATTCATGAGTTTTCCAGAACCTATATAATATGGGTTATTAAATATTGGTCTCGGTGTCATTAAATATTCCATTCCTGGCTGAGTATCTTGATGTTGTGGTGGAAATTCTAATTTGTAATCTTTACATATTAATCCATATCCTTGATTATCTATGTATTTTAGTCCATAGTCATCTTGCCCATTATTATTTGAAGTATAATACTTATAATTCATTCTTTTCACCTCATCTATCAATATTCTAAAATACAGATTTTGGTGAATTTATTTTATAAATTATATTAGAAACTTGAAATATCATCCACTTGATGAACTGTTTTTGCTAGTATTTCATCTGCTAATTTTTCCATGCTTTTAACATTTTCATCATTCATTTTAGACATTATTGTAATTATTGTGTCGCATAAATTTATATCTTTCATTTTACTAATAATTTCTTTCATACATTTTCCTGCCGAAGGTGCCCATGTTCCATTTTCTATTATACCAATTTTTCTGTTTTGGTAGTTTTTACCTTGTAAATGATGTAAAAATTGTTCCATTGCTGGGAATAACCCCATATTATAGCTAGATGATGCAAGTATTATTTTATCATATCTAAATGCATCTTCAATTGCTTCTGCCATATCATCTCTTGTTAAATCAGATATTGCTACTTTTTTTGCACCCTTTTCTTCTAAAATTTCTTTCATTTTAAATGCTGCTTCTTTTGTGTGTCCATGTATTGATGAATATGCAATAAATACTCCATCATCTTCTGGTTTGTAACTACTCCAAATATCATATTTATTAATATAAAATCCTAAATCTTCTTTAAGTATTGGTCCATGAAGTGGGCATATCATTTTTACATCTAATGTAGCTACTTTTTTAAGTAATGCTTGTACTTGAGCCCCGTATTTTCCAACTATATTAAAATAATATCTTCTTGCTTCACATGTCCAATCCTCTTCAGTATCTAATGTTCCAAATTTACCAAATCCATCAGCTGTAAACAATATTTTTTCGCTTTGTTCATATGTACACATTACTTCTGGCCAGTGCACCATTGGAGCCATTATAAATTGCAAAGTGTGTTTCCCTATATTTAATGTGTCTCCTTCTTTTACTTCTATTTTTCTTTCTTCTAGATTTTCTATATCAAAAAATTGTGGAATAAATGCAAATGTTCTTAGATTCCCTACTATTTTCATATCTGGATATTTATTTGCTAAACGTTCTATATTTGCTCCATGATCTGGTTCTAGGTGAGATACTACAAGATAATCTACCTTTTCTCCATTTAATTCTTTTTCTAAATTATTAAACCATTGATCTGTGGCTCTTTTATCTACTGTATCCATCACAACATTTTTTTCATCTTTTATTAAATATGAATTATATGATATCCCATTTGGTACAATATACTGTCCTTCAAATAAATCTATAGTTTTATCATCTACTCCTATATATTTTATTTGATTTGTAATTTCTATATCTTTCATTTTTATCCTACCTCCAATTTATAATTTTATTTTTATGTATTATATATCATTACTTTTTTTTATTGCAACTTATTAGGTATGAATAATTTTATTTATTGCTAAATTTTACAAAAGGTATATAATATTTATTAGGTGATAAATATGAAATACGTAAAATATAAATTTACAGCACATAGAGGACTTCATAATGATAATGATATTCCTGAAAATTCATTACCTGCTTTTGAAATTGCTATAAAAAAAGGTTATCCTATAGAATTAGATGTGCATTTAACATCTGATAAAGAATTAGTTGTTTTTCACGATGAAAATCTTAAACGTATGACAGGAGTGAATAAAATTATTGAAAACTGCCAATTATCCGAATTGAAAAAAATGAATTTAAATGGTACAAAACAATCAATCCCTACTTTAGATGAAGTCCTAGAATTAGTAAATTGTAAAGTACCACTATTAATTGAAATTAAAAACGAATATAAAGTTGGTATTCTTGAGGATAAATTAATAAGCAAATTATCTAACTATAAAGGAGAATATATTATAGAATCTTTTAATCCCTTATCTCTTTTGTGGATTAGGAAAAGATATAAAAATATTATTTTAGGTCAGCTTGTTACAAAGGATTACCCTAATATAAAATCGGTTTTTGTAAGGTGGCTATTAAAAAATATGTTTTTTAATTTCTTGGTAAAACCTGACTTTATAGCATATGATTATAAATACATAAATAATAAACTTTATAAAAAATTTAAAAATAGGAATATTGATTTATTTTTATGGACCATACGAAATAATAATGATTATAAGTCAATACAAAACTTATGTGATGGAATTATATTTGAAAATTTTATTCCAAATATTACAAATAATTGCAAGTAGAACATGTGCATTCTACTTGCTTTAAATTTACATTTTTTATTTTTTCCCTAATTTAACAGTTATGGTACGTTCTTTATTACTTCTTAATATAGTTAACTTTACTTCATCACCTGATTTTTTACTATAAATATAGCTTCTAAGCTCACTCATTTTATTTATTGTTGTTTCATCAATTTGAGTTATTATATCCCCAGTTCTTAGTCCTGAAGAATAGCTTGGTCCATCTGCTGATATTTGTGCAACATAAATTCCCGAATTGAATTCTATGCTCGAATCTAAATATGGAACTACATTTTTATCATAAGCAAATATTCCAAGATATGCTTCTTCAAATTCTCCATTCTTTGAAAAGCTTTCTATTATTGGCTTTATAATATTAATTGGTATCGCAAATCCAATTCCCTCAGCTTCTGTTATTTTGACTGAATTAATTCCTATTACTTCTCCTTTTGAGTTAATTAGTGGTCCACCACTATTACCTGGGTTTATTGTAGCATCTGTCTGAATTAAATCTTCCATGTATGAACTTCCATTCTCATCATCTATTTTTACAGTTCTATTAACACCACTTATAATTCCTGAAGTTACTGTTCTTTGAAATTCTACTCCTATTGGGTTACCAATAGCATAAGCCTTTTGTCCAATCTTTATATTATCTGAGTCTCCTAATGTAATGTGTTTTAAATTAGAAGCAGATACCTTTATAATTGCTAAATCTAAATCTTTATCTGACCATGCTACAGTTCCATTAACTACTTTACCATTTTCAAGTGTAACATAACAATTGCTATATCTTTCTCCTGCTACATGCCAATTTGTAAGAATATATCCATTTTCAGAAATAATCATTCCTGTGCCTAAGCCTAAATCAGATGTGCTATTATTTAAGAATATTGAACTTCCTGTATTTTTTATCTTTGATATTCCAACTACGCATCTTATTGTATCTTCTAGTACTTGTGTAATATCATCATTTGAGTTTTCTTCTATATCTTCAGTGTATGAAACTCTAGTTGCTTCTGCATTTTGATCTGATTGTTTATGTGAATATACATCAATATTAACATACATATCATATATGAATATACTAATAACAGCCACAACTATAATTAGTATAATTAGTGCAATAATTTTTCTTATATTACTTTGCCTCTTTTTATATTTGTACATTTTATTCCTCCCTCCATATTATCATTTCCTTTTTTTGCTATTTTAATCATACAAATAATACTTAATTTTATATTTGTTTTTGTCGAAAAAAGTTTGTTCTTGACAAGTTTTTGACAAACTATTTACATTAATTTGTATTTTATGTTACAATTTAGTAGAATATTTGATTTATCAATGATTTCAGGATATATATTAAGTATATTAATATATAAATTAATATAAAATTTGCAATAATGAGGGTGATTATATGTCAGAAAACATGTATACTTTAACAAATCCCCAAAAATCAATATGGTTAACAGAGCAATTTTATAAAGGGACGTCGATCGAAAACATTACTGGTAGTGTAAATGTTTTACAAAATGTAGATTTTGGTATATTAAAGAAGGCTATAAATCTATTTGTTAAAAAGAATGATAGTTTTAGATTAAAATTCACATTAAAAAATGGCAATGCTATGCAATATGTCGATAAGTTTACTGAATTTGATATAGAGATAATTTCAGTAGAAACTGATAATGATGTTAAACGTATAGAAAGAAAAATGTGTGATACACCTTTTGATACTTTGGAAAACTTTTTATTTGATTTTAAGTTATTTAAATTTCCGGATGGACACGGTGGCTTTATTATAAATGCACACCATTTAATTTCCGATGCTTGGACTGCAGGTCTTGTTGTAAATGAAATTATGGACAACTATGAAGCTTTAATTAAAAATGAAGAAATATCTAATGAACCAAATCCTTCATATATTGAATATATAAATTCTGAAACTGAATATCTAAATAGTGAAAATTTCAAAAAGGATAAAGTATTTTGGAATGAACTTTTTGAAACTATCCCTGAAGCAGCCACAATCCCTAGTATAAAGGAAGATACTTCTAAAAAAGTAAACTGTGCATCTAAAAGAAAATTATTTACCATCCCTAAAGAAACAATAGACTTAATAAATAGCTTCTGTAAAACTAGAAAAGCATCTGCTTTTAATTTCTTTATAGGTGTTCTCTCTATATATTTATCTAGAGTATCTGGACTTAATGAATTTGTAATTGGTACTCCTATATTAAATAGAGGAAATTTTAAAGAAAAGCAAACTAGTGGTATGTATATTAGTACCATTCCATTTAAGGTATCTATAAATCCTGAAAATTTATTCTCAGACTTTTTATCTAATATTTCAGTAGACTTTTTAAAAATATTTAGACACCAAAAATATCCATATCAGTATTTATTAGAAGATTTAAGAATTAAAGATAATAGCATTCCTAATTTATATAATGTCTTAATTTCATATCAAAATGTAAGAAGTAATAAACAAACTTCTAATATTCCATATGATGCTAAATGGATAGGAAATAACAATATTTCTGACGATATTGATATACATTTATATGATATGAACGATACTGGAAGTATGAATATTGCATATGATTATTTACTTAGCAAATATACAATAGATGATATTTGTTCTATTCATGCTAGAATTTTACACATCATTAATCAAATTTTAGAAAATAAGAATATTAAGTTAAAAGATATAGAAATAGTTACACCTGATGAAAAAAGAAAAATACTATATGATTTCAATAACACAAAAGTAGATTATCCAAAAGATAAAACTATAACTCAGCTATTTGAAGAACAGGTAGAAAAAACTCCTGATAATATTGCTCTTGTTTTTGAAAATCAACAATTAACATATAAAGAATTAAATGAAAAATCTAATAGTTTAGCATATTATTTAAGAAACAAGGGAATTGGAAGAAATGATATCGTTGGAATTATGGTTAATCGTTCTCTTGAAATGATTGTCTCTATTCTTGCTGTTCTTAAAAGTGGAGCTTGTTACATTCCAATTGATCCTGAATATCCACAAGATAGAATTGAATATATGTTAGATAATAGTAATGCCAAAATGCTCTTAACTTTTACAAAACTAGATGATAAAGTTAATTTTAATAATAAAGCATTTGTTGAACTTAAGAATGAATTATATAATTCTCATAAGAGTAATTTAGAAAATATAAATAAACCAGATGATTTAGCATATATAATATATACTTCTGGTTCTACTGGTAAGCCTAAAGGAGTTATGCTAATACACAAATCTTTATCGAATCTTACTAATTATTGTAATCATTATGTTCAATATTTAAAAGAAAATAAATATAGAACTATTGTATCTGTTACAACAGTAAGTTTTGATATATTTATTTTTGAAACATTAATTTCGCTTCAAAAGGGACTAAAACTAGTCATTGCCAATGAAGAGGAACAAACAATACCTAGATTATTAAGTAATTTAATTGAAAAAAATAATATAGAAATTATTCAGACTACTCCTTCAAGAATGCAATTATTAGTTAATAATATTAATGATATTTTAAATCTATCAAAACTAAAATTCATAACACTTGCTGGTGAACAATTACCTATTTCATTAGTAAATGATTTAAAAAAGATAGGTTCACCAGTTATATATAATGGATATGGTCCTAGTGAAACTACTGTCTTTTCTTCATTAACAGATGTAACAAATTATAAATCTATAACAATAGGTCATCCAATAGACAATACTCAAATTTATATTTTAAATTCAAGTTTAAACATTTGTCCTATAGAAGTTCCTGGTGAAATATACATCGCAGGTGATGGAGTTGGACATGGATATATAAACAATGAAGATTTAACTAAAAAAAATTATTTACCAAATGTATTTTCTAAAGAAAATAAAGTATTATATAAAACTGGTGATTTGGGCTTTTATCGTCCTAATGGCGAAATCATGTGTTTAGGAAGATGCGATAACCAAGTCAAAATAAGGGGACTTAGAATTGAACTTGAAGAAATTGAAAATGAGATATTAAACTTTGATAATATAGATAATTGTGTTGTAGTAAAAAAAGTCTCTAATGATAATCATGAATTTTTATGTGCATATTTTACTTCATATAATGAAATAAATGTAAATAATATTAGAAATAGCCTTCAAAAACGATTACCTAAATATATGGTACCTCAATATTTTGTTAAATTAACAGAATTACCATATACGCCTAATGGAAAAATTGACAGGAAAAAACTACCTATGCCAAATATTGAAACTGTAAACAAAGAATTAGTTTTACCTAGAAATAATATAGATGAAATATTAGTAAGTTTATTAAAAGAAATGTTACATATTAAAAATATTAGTATTAATGATTCATTCTTTGAACTAGGTGGAGATTCATTAACAGCTATAAATTTATCTACAAGAATTTATAGTGAGTTTAATGTGCAAATTTTTGTTAAAGATATTTTAGAAAACCCAATTGTTAAAGATTTATCTGATTTAATAGCATCCAAAGATGCTAAAAATTCTAAAATCTCTATTCTTAAGGCCGATAACGCTAAATACTATGTTGCATCTTCTGCACAAGCAAGAACATATTATGCTTCTAATATTGCTGGAAATAATTCTAATCTATATAATATTACAGGTGGATTAATATTAGATAAATCCCCAGATATTAAAAAATTAGAAAATGCTTTCATTAAATTAATTGATAGACAAGCATCTTTAAGAACTTATTTTGACATTGAATATCAACAAGTCGTTCAGAAGATTAAAGACAATGTAGAATTTAAATTAGAAACTGGTTCTACTGTTATTAAAGATAATGAAATTAAATCTTTCTTTGAGGATTTTGTAAAACCGTTTGATTTATCAAAGGCTCCATTGTTTAGAGCAAAAATAGTAAAAATGGAAAATGAAAAAGTATTACTTGCAATAGAT
Source organism: uncultured Clostridia bacterium (assembly GCA_947623865.1). Lineage (GTDB taxonomy): Bacteria > Bacillota > Clostridia > TANB77 > CAG-508 > CAG-452. The sequence continues at coordinate 13,666 of CANQIC010000017.1, forward strand.
ATGCATCATATTATTTCTGATGGAACCTCTTTATCTGTTTTAGTTAATGACGTTTGTAAGATATATAATAATGAAGAACTTAATGAACTAAAAATAGACTATAAAGATTATGCTGTTTGGGAACATAACAGACTAAAAAATGGAGATTTTAAAGAAGCTGAAAACTATTGGTTAAATCAATTTAAGGGTGAAATACCTGTACTTAACTTGCCAACAAAACCTAGATCTGTTGTTCAATCTTTTGAAGGAGATAAAATATATACTGAAATTAATAAAACAAATACAGAAAAAATAGATACTTTATCAAAAGATTTAGGTGTTACTCCATATATGATACTTTTATCTGTCTACTATATATTGCTTTCAAAATATACTTCTCAAGATGATATAGTAATTGGAACACCTATTGTAAATAGAACTTCTAGTGCTCTTTATGATATTGTTGGTATGTTTGTAAATAGTTTACCTTTTAGAGCAAATATAGACAGTAATTTAAGCTTTAAGGATTTTGTAAATCATATTAAAGATATGTGTTTAGAAAACTATAAATACCAAAATTACCCTTTTGATGAATTAGTAAATAAATTAAAATTAACTCGTGATACAAGTAGAAGTCCATTATTTGATACTATGTTTATTTATCAAAATAATGGATATACACCAATTTCATTTGATGGAATCAAAGCAGAATACTACATACCAAATACAAAAATATCTAAATTTGATTTGTCATTAGAAATTGTTCCTGCAGATAATATGCTTAATTTATCTTTTGAATATGCAACAAAATTATTTGATAAAGGATTTATTAGGAATTTATCAAACCACTATATTAATATATTAAATGCTATTTTAGAAAATAAAGATATAAAAATAGCAGATATTTGCATGTTATCAGAAGATGAAAAAAATAAAATATTATATGATTTCAATAATACAAAAGTAGATTATCCAAAAGATAAAACAATAGCACAGCTTTTTGAAGAGCAAGTAGAAAAAACTCCCAATAATGTTGCTGTTGTTTTTGAGACCCAGCAATTAACATATAGAGAATTAAATGAAAAAGCAAATAGTTTAGCACATTATTTAAGAGATAATGGTATTGGAAGAAATGATATTGTTGGAATTATGGTTAATCGTTCTCTTGAAATGATTGTATCTATCCTTGCTGTCCTTAAAAGTGGTGCTGCATATTTACCAATCGACATCTCATACCCTAAAAACAGAATAAAGTATATGATTAATGATAGTAATTTAAAATTAATTTTAACCCAAAATGATGTAAAAAAGTACTTTGAAGATTTACCAAATTCATTATCAGTGGACTTGAACAACTCTGACATTTATTCAAAATCAAATAACAACTTAAATACTATAAATGCTCCAGATGACTTAGCGTATCTAATATATACGTCTGGTTCAACTGGAAATCCTAAGGGGGTTATGCTTACACAAAAAAATGTAAATAATTTTATTAAGGGTGCTTGTGATATTATTGAGTTCAAAGAAACTATTGTTTCTGTTACAACTATGTGTTTTGATATTTTTGTATTAGAAACTTTATTACCTTTGCAAAACGGTTTAAAAATAATAATTGCAAACGAAACTGAACAGAATATTCCTAAGTCTCTCAATAAATTATGTATAGAAAATGATGTAAAAATGCTTCAAACTACTCCTTCAAAAATGTCATTGCTTTTAAGTGATTCTAACAATTTAGATTATATAAAAAACCTATCTACCATCATGTTAGGTGGCGAGCCATTCCCTTATAAATTATTACAACAGTTAAAATCAATAACAGATTCAAAAATATATAATATGTATGGTCCTACTGAGACTACAGTATGGTCATCTATAAAAGACTTATCTAAAATAAATTCAATAAGCATTGGTAAGCCAATTGCTAATACCCAGATGTATATACTTGATAGCGAACTTAACATTTTACCTGTTGGAATTCCTGGTGAATTGTACATTGGTGGTGATGGTGTTTCTAAAGGATACTTTAATAGACCTAAATTAACATCTGAAAAATTTATTGCTAATAAATATATAGAAAATGATATTATATACAATACTGGTGATATAGCTAAGTGGCTTCCTAATGGTGAAATTGATTGTTTGGGAAGAAGTGATTCTCAAGTAAAATTAAAAGGATTACGAATAGAATTGGGAGAAATTGAAGAGCAAATATTATCATTTCCTAACATAGATAATAGTGTTGCTTGTATAAAAACTGATGTTGCAGGTCGCCAATTTTTGTGTGCATATTTTACTTCAAAAGAAAGAATATCTATATCACAACTTAAAAACTTTTTAAGTAAATTTTTACCAAACTATATGGTTCCTTCTTTCTTAATGCAATTAGAAAAATTTAAATATACTCCAAATGGTAAAATCGACAAAAATCTTTTACCTAAACCAAATATATCTAGTAATAGTAATATAATACTTCCAGAAACTGAAATTGAACATAAGCTATCAAAAATATGGGAAGATTTGCTCTGTGTATCACCAATTAGTATAGATGAAAATTTTTTCAATATAGGTGGAGATTCAATTTTAGCACTAAAAATGCAAATAGAACTTTTAAATAATAATATAAATATATCTTATGCTGATATATTTAAATATAATACTATAAAAGAATTAGCTTTACGAATAGATTCTATAAATACAACTTCTACTGAAAATTATTATAAAGATTATGATTTTACAAAAATAAACGACTTATTAAAAAATAATAATTTGAATAATGTAAAGAAAATACAAAAGAAAAAAATCAGAAATGTTTTATTAACTGGAGCAACAGGTTTTTTAGGTGCACATATTTTAGATTACTTACTAAGTAACACATCTTCAAATGTATATTGCATAATTAGAAAGGATGTAAATAGCTCTGCAAGTACTACTGACAAATTAATAAGTAAATTACACTATTACTTTGAAAATAAATATGATCAACTTCTCAATAAAAGACTATTTATAATAACATCTGATATAACATTAAATAATTTAGGCTTAACAGATTCTCAAATGGAAGATTTAGCAAATAATATTTCTTGTGTTATTAATAGTGCCGCAATAGTAAAACATTATGGATATTATAGTGAATTCGAAAAAATAAACGTTATCGGAGTAAAAAATCTAATAGATTTTTGTAAAAAATATAATAAAAAATTAATTCAAATTTCTACAATTAGTGTTTCTGGAAATACTTTAACTGATTTAGGAATACAAGAGAATGTATTTGATAAAGATGTTAACTTTACAGAAAAAAATTTATATATTAATCAATCTTTAGACAATGTTTATGTACGTAGTAAATTTGAAGCAGAAAAAATTATATTGGAAAATATTATTGATTCATCTTTAGACGCACTTATTTTAAGAGTTGGTAATATAACAAGTAGAGTTTCAGACGGCAAATTTCAACCTAATGCAAATGATAATGCTTTTTTAAATAGATTAAAAGCTTTTATTGAGTTGAAGGTAATACCTGATTATATATTAGATGATTATGTAGAATTTAGCCCTGTTGATAGACTTGCAGAAGCAATAATAAAAAGTATAGAATTTGCTCCTTCTTCAATTTCTGTACTACATCTGTATAATCAAAATCATGTCTATATTCATAATTTAATAAAAATGTTACCAAAAAATTTAATAAAGGTCATTCCTAATGAAGATTTTAAAAATATTTTAAATAAGAATTTACAAATATCAACAAATAAGGATATAATATCTCATATAACGAATGACTTAAATAAAAATAAAGAATTAATATACAAATCCCACATTAAAATAAAAAACGATATTTCTAATACTTTTTTAAAGAATATTAAATATAAATGGAACAAAATTAATAAAAAATATATCGATAATTTATTAAATATTTTGTAGGAGGAATAAATGAAAGAAAATATTATATATTTCTATTTATTAATAATATCTACTTTATTAACACTATTAGTTAATATTTATATAAAAAAAACTAAAGCAAATAATCAATTAACTAGAATTTTTTCTATTAACTTTGCTCTAGTTATTTTATGGAATATTAGTTTAACTTTTCAAATTTGTTTTTTAAACTATATTAATCCAATATACTTTGATTATATCGCATATATTGGGATATGTTTTATTCCCCTTAGTTTGCTTTTCACTGGTAGGATTTTTGCTAATACAAAAATAAAGTTTAGTATTAAACATTTATTTTTATTTGTTATCCCTATACTTTCTTTATTAATATTATGGACCAATGATTTTCATCATTTGTTTTATATAGAATATTCAATTAACCCAAAAGAAACTACTTTTGGTCCATACTTTATCATACATACAATATATTCGTATGCATGTATAGCTATAGGTATAATATATCTAATAAATTATAGCATCAAAAACTCTGGTTTCTTTTCTAGACAATCGATTTTAATATGCATTGGTGCTTTAATTTCTCTTTTAATTAATGTTATGGTTACTCTAGGAATATTGGATTTATCAATATATATAACACCTATTTCTTTTGCTATAGAAATTCTCTTTACTGCTTTTGCAATATTTAAATTTGGCTTTTTAAAAGTAACTCCTATTGCATTACAAAGAATTGTTGATAGAATATCTGATTCATATATAGTTTTAAATGAAGATAACAAAATTACAGATTTTAATCAGACTTTCTTAGATGTATTTAGTATTGTTTCTAATGATATTAGAAATAAAGATTTATTTGAATTAATAGGACATTATAAAGATTTAAATATTGATGCTAATATTTTACAAAAATCACTTGATGAAGCAAATAATTTAAATAAAACTATAGAATTAGAAAAGCATTTTAGTAAAATAAATAAGTATTTTCATATTGAAATAAATCGTATAGAATCAAGGGGAAATTTTCTTGGAACTCTTATACTATTAAAAGATATTACTCAGCATAATATAGATATGCAGACTATAAAAAATAATCAAGATATGCTTGTTGAAAGAGAGCGTTTAGCTTCACTTGGACAAATGATTGGTGGTATAGCTCATAACTTAAAAACCCCTATAATGTCAATTGCAGGTGCTGCCGAAGGATTATCTGATTTAATTAAGGAATATGATTCATCAATTGAAGATCCAGATGTAACTACTGAAGATCATCATGATATCGCAAAAGATATGAATGAATGGGTAGAAAAAATGAGAACACATTTATCATATATGTCTGATATTATTACTGCTATTAAAGGACAAGCAGTTGCATTTTCAGAACAAACTGTGAATGGTTTTACAATTAAAGAACTTATAAACTATGTAGATATATTAATGAAACATGAACTTAAAAATGCATTAATTACTTTAAACCTTCAAGCTGACATAGATGCTTCAACTACTGTAAATGGTAATATTAATAGTTTGGTACAAGTAATAAATAATATAATCTCAAATGCTATTCAAGCATACCAATCTCAAGGAAAAACAAATGAATTTATAGACTTCAGAATATATAAAGAAAATAATAATCTTGTATTTAAAATATCTGATATGGCAGGAGGATTGCCTGACAAAGTAACAGAAAAATTATTTAAAGAAATGATAACAACTAAAGGTAAAAATGGTACAGGTCTAGGATTATTTATGTCTTATTCAAATATTAAAGCTCATTTTAGTGGAAACCTAAGATATGAAACAGAAGCTGGAAAAGGTACCTCATTCTTTATAGAAATTCCAATGGAATAATATTATACTTTTTAAAATATATTGTCTTCACTCCAAAAGAAAAAATACTAAAAGGGTTAATTATTTTATAATATAAATTAAAAATAAAAATTCCCATATAAATGGGAATTTTTATTTTAATTAGTTGAATCTTCTAGAGATCCAAATAATTCATCAAATTTTTCTTCTAATTCCTTTTGAATATCATATGTTAGCACTTCGTCTTCTTTATCTGAGCTGTCTTGTTTGAACTCTTTTTGTTCTAATGAATTTTCATTTTTTATATTTGATGTTGGTTCTTTATCATCTTCAAATAAATCATCTAAACTTTCAATTTTTGTATTTTCTTGCTTTTCTTCTGTTTCTTCTACGTAAGGGTTATATGGATTATATTTCCTCCATTTACCTCTATCTATTGGTGGTATATCATTGTGACTACACTTATATTGATTCATTAATCTCATAGTATTACTATATTTAAAATAATAATACTTAGGCGCTTTTATCGGCTTAACACCTTTTTCAAATATAATACATAAATCATTATCTAATCTCCTAAGTTCATCAGGTGTCATTAGAGGTCTCGCCATTATTTGATCCGACTTATTATACCCTTGTCTCCACATATGCTTATCCTTATTTACAGACCAACTATCTCTATTTATAGTTTTTTCACCAAGTTCTTTTGAATAATACTCAACTGTCTTCTGTGAGTTACTTCCTAAAAATATCGTAGTATCACAGTTACCAATTATTGTTTCATGAGATTTTTCATAAACCGCCTCTAATTGATCTAAGTTTTGCAATATAACACTAAATGAAATTTTTCTACTTCTAGAAGTTGATATTTTTTTATCAAAATCAGGAATTCTACCTATATTTGCAAACTCATCTAATATAAAGTATGTAGGTTGAGGAAGTTCTCCTCCATTTAAGTCTGCAAAATCATATAATCTTTGTATCATTTGTGAGAAGAATATTGTAAGTAAGAAATCATATGCAGCATGTGTATCAGAAGATATAACATATACTGCTGTTTTCTTTCTACCAATATCTTCAAAATCTATTGTATTTGTTGATGTAAGTTCAGCAATTTCTTTAGAATCAAACTTACCAAGTTTTGATTGAAGTGAAGAAAGTATTGATCCATATGTTTTTTCTGGAGCTATTTCTATAGATTTATAAAACATTCTTGCAGGATGATCATATGGTAATTGGTTCATAAGTTCTGTAAGTAAATTCCCTGCTCCATTATTATTTGCAGCTCTAACTAACTCTGCACAACTTGATAAACTTTGTTCTTCTTCAGGTCTTGTTGCTAATAAGTAATATATTAATGCTTTTAATAGCATTTCTGCCATATCATCCCAGTATGGGTCAGCTTGATTTTGTATATCACTTTGTCCTTTAACAATTGTATTTGCAATAATATCAACATCTATTTCATTTTGTATATGCATTAATGGATTATATCCATCACTATTTTTTGGATTAACTAAATTGAATATTTTTATATCATACCCTTTACTTCTTAAGTATCCTGCAGTTTTATCGTATAATTCTCCTTTTGGATCAGTAAATACATATGATCCTAAAAGTTGATACGCATTTGGAATAACGTAAGATGCAGATTTACCAGAACCTGATCCGTCCTACAACTAATACGTTCGTATTACCTCTTTTATCAACTGGCAAATAATGATTTTCCGCAAGAAGTATTCCTTTTTTCTTATTTAATACTGCATATTGTTCACCAGTTGCCCAATCACTTGAACCATGTTCAATATCTGTATATTCATTTTTTGGCATTGCTTTAACAAAACCTATTACTGCAAAGAATAATAAAAGAATTGAGAAATACCCCTCTGTTTTCCAAAATACTTCAATATATCCACTTTTAAATATTTTACCTAAGTTATTTCCTATACTTAGTATAGCCGAAAATAAATTTTCAATGAAGTCTCCAAAATTAAAAACTCCATTAACTGTTGCTTCAACTATACTAACAGTTATGGGCGAAACTAATACTATGGATAAAGTTATCCATAGTATTACTACTATTATTAACGCATTTTTACTTTTACTTACAGCATTCTTTAATTTATAATTCATACTTATTCACCTTTTCATTTGTAAAATAATTATCTTTCTTCATCTTTTGTTTTACTCTTTCTTTTCTTGTTAGGATTTCCTCCTTCTAAAGCAGTAATTGTTATCCCATTTTCAATAGTTGGATCCTTTGCCATTAAATCAATTGTTTCATCTGGCGGCCATTTCATATCCATTATAATTCCTCCTCTATTCTGTAAAAGTAGGGGTTCCACCCACTAATCTAAAGCCTTCATCATTTACATCTCTTATTTCAAAAGCAAAATAAGTTTTGTTTGGTTTTAATTTACATTTACCTTTAACTTCATTTGTTTTTTCATCAAAGTATAATACTGGTTTTAATTCTTCTGTAGTTTCTGGATCAATTATAGAAATTGGTCTTTTCAAATTAGGTGTATATTCTACATCTTTATATTCTGTTTCTTCATCATTGTATAATGTTTTAAATTTAAATGGCATTGGCTTTTTAGATATTATTACTTTATCTCCATCTAAAATACCATTATTTATAACAACTCTATCAGTTCCAAATGAAAGAATTGCAAGCTTATTTCCTTGAGGACTCGGATTATCTATATAAAAAGTTTTTTTCTTTTTTTCTCCTACTAATTCCTCTGTATAATCTAATCTTTCAACTGTATACTTTGGAGAGTTTTTAGCCATCTCCTTTTCTGTTTTATTTACTTGATAAATTACTGTGTTTACATTTTGTGGATCTGTTATACTAAAATGTTTTCCTTGTATAAATTCCTCCATTCCTGTTTGCACCTCATTTCTACATATATTAATGCATTTTATCCTTTGTATAATTACTATTTAATTATACAATAAAACGGTTTATATGTCAATATTTTTAAACCAATTATGTGAACTATTTTTTCCTAGGATTAAAATTGGATATATTTTTCAGTTTTTCAAACAATTCTCTTTCATCCTCTGTTAATCTTTTTGGTACTACTGTTTTTATTTCTGCAATTAAGTCTCCTCTGCTTCCTCTTCCATCTTTATAACCTTTTTGTGGAATTTTTACTTTTTCTCCACTTTGTATTCCTGGTGGAACATATAAAGAAACAGTATCATCTATAGAATCTATATTAACCCTTTTCCCAAGCGCTGCTTCCCATGGTGTTAAAAATAAATCTGTTACAATGTCATACCCTTCTAGCCTAAATTTATTATTTTTATTTATATTTATTCTTATAAACATATCTCCATTTTTGCCACCATTTTGTCCTTGTTTTCCTTGCCCTAATAGCCTTATTTTTTCCCCATCTCTAATACCTGAAGGTATTTTTACTGAAAATGTTTTCATTTTTCCATTAACAGTTCTTAAAGAGATTTTTTTTTCAGTTCCAAAATATGCATCTTCAATTTCTACATTAATTTCAGTTTCTACATTTTCTCCCTTTATAGGTACCTTCTTTTTTGAGTTTTTAGTTTCCACTTTATCAGTTTCTACTGGTGTTCCAAAAAACATATTAAAGAAATCACTAAAAACTGAATCTTTATCTCTTTTACTCTCTTCATAAGCTTGTTTTACTTGTTTTTTTCCTACATGGGTATTCCACATTCTATCATATTTTCTTTTGCTAGTAGTATTTGATAGCACTCTATATGCTTCATTAATATCTTTAAATCTTTCTTCGGCTGAAGAATTTTCTGCATTCACATCTGGATGATATTTCTTCGCTTGCTCTCGAAAAGCTATTTTTATTTGATCTCTATTCACTTTATTAGTTTCTAATCCTAATATTTTATAATAATCTTTAAAAATCATTTCAACATCCTCCTACAAAATTGCAAAGCAATTTTGTACTTTTAACTCTTCACTTTTCATTTTTACATAACAGTTTTGTTTAAAAGATGAATGTATTATACCATATAAATATGCATTTGTGAATATAGCTTTTATAACTTTTTTTGTTTTTTTATTGCTTTTTTTTAATGTTTTAAATATAATTCATATAGAATAACATAAAAGGAGGAATCTATAATGAGAAAAGGTATTTCTTCGAATGAGAATTATAAATATAAAATTATAGGTGTTGATGATGAAATAGGAGTATTGGATACTTTAAAGGTATTTTTAAATAAATCTGGATATGGATTCGTTGGTATAAGTGATCCAATAGAGGCAATAGAAAGAGTAAAGGAAGAACATTTCGATTTAATGTTATTAGACTTTATTATGACTCCTGTTCATGGAGATCAAGTAGTTGAGGAAATAAGAAAATTTAATAAGGATTTATACATATTATTACTTACAGGACATAAAGATTTAGCACCTCCATTAGATACAATTAAAAGATTAGATATTCAAGGTTATTGCGAAAAGAGTGACAAGTTCGATCAGTTACTTTTACTTATTGAATCAGGTATAAAAGCAGTATCTCAAATGAATTTAATAAAGGAAATTAATAATGAATTAAAAGATACTTATGACAAATTAGAAAAAGCATACTTAGAAAGTATTGAAACACTAAGATTTACTGTTGAAGCAAAAGATACATATACCAGAGGTCATTCTGATAGAGTATCTGAATATTCTGTTCTTCTCGGTAAAAAATTAGGACTTTCTGATGACGATGTCAACACTTTACGAATTGGTGGATTGTTTCATGATATTGGAAAAATTGGAGTTCCTGATAGTATTTTATTAAAAGAATCTAAGCTTACAGATGATGAATATTCTGAAATAAAAAATCACCCAGCTATAGGTACACACATATTATCAAATGCTACTATATTTAAAGATGTTCTTCCTATTGTAAAACACCATCATGAAAGATATGACGGAAATGGATATCCTAGCAAATTAAAAGGAGAAGAAATTCCTTATCTTGCAAGAATAGCTGCAATAGCAGATAGTTTTGATGCTATGACTTCAAGAAGAACATATAGAGATTCTCTTCCTTTAGATGTAGTAAAATCAGAATTTCAAAGATGTAAGGGCACTCAATTTGATCCAAATTATGCAGATACATTCTTAGATATTTTAAACAATGAATACGAAGAAATTGAAAAGATTAGACAAAAATATAACCCAGAACAATAACTTGGGAAAAGTGAAATTTTTAGGATGGACTTTTTTCTTGCAATTTTTGAATTACAAGAAAAAAGTCCATCCTAAAAATTTCACTTTTTTTTATTTTATTCTATCCCTAAATATTCATTATATGTGCATTCCCTGTCTATTATTTTATCTTTTCTTAAATCAATTATTCTATTTGCAACTGTTTGAGTTAATTGATGATCATGAGATGCGAATATTAAATTTCCTTTAAATTTCTTCATTCCCTCATTTAATGCAGTAATTGATTCCATATCTAAATGATTCGTTGGCTCATCAAATATTAAAAAGTTAGCACCTGAAAGCATTATCTTAGATAATACACATCTTACTTTTTCTCCTCCAGATAATACTCTAATATTTTTTAATGCTTCATCACCTGAAAATAACATTCTTCCCAAAAATCCTCTTACATATGTTTCATCTGGATCTTTTGAATATTTCCTTAACCAATCAACTAATATTTCATCATTTTCAAATAAATATGAATTATCTTTTGGAAAATAATCCTTAGTAATCGTTTGTCCCCATACAATTTCTCCACTATCTGGTTCTATTTCTCCTGCTATAATTTGAAATAACAAAGTAGTTGCAAGTTCGTTATCTGATAACACTGCAATTTTATTATCTGCTTTTACTGAAAAAGATATATTTTTTAATATTTCTTCTCCATTTATGCTTTTGCATAAGTTGTTTACAGTAAGTATTTCTTTCCCTGGATCCCTATCTGGTTTAAAATCAATATATGGGTATTTTCTATTTGATGCTTTAATTTCATCTAATTGTATTTTTTCTAATGATTTCTTTCTTGAAGTTGCTTGCTTTGATTTTGAAGCATTTGCACTAAATCTTGCTATGAAATCTTGTAATTCTTTTATTTTTTCTTCTTTCTTTTTATTTGCTTCTTTTGCTTGTTTTAATGCTAATTGACTAGACTCATACCAAAAGTCATAATTCCCTGGATATACTTTAATTTTTCCAAAATCTACATCTGCAATGTGTGTGCAAACTTTATTTAAAAAATATCTATCATGTGATACAACTATAACTGTGTTTTCAAAATCTATTAGAAATTCTTGTAACCAATTTATACTTTTTAAATCTAAATCATTTGTAGGCTCATCCAATAGTAATACATCTGGATTGCCAAATAAACTTTGTGCAAGTAACACTTTTACTTTATCTTTTGCTTCTATTTCTTTCATTAGTTTATAATGGTTGCTAGTTGGTATTCCTAAATTGTTAAGCAATGTTGCTGCGTCTGATTCTGCATTCCATCCATCAAGTTCTCCAAATCTTTCTTCTAATTTTGCTGCTTTTAATCCATCTTCTTCTGAAAAATCTGGTTTTGCATATATTTCTTCCTTTTCTTTCATAATGCTATAAAGTTCATCATTTCCCATTATAACTGTATCAATTACAGTGTTTTCCTCATAAGCAAAGTGATCTTGTTTTAATGTAGATAATCTTTCCCCTTTATCCATGGATACTTCACCTTTACTTGGTTCTAATTCACCTGATAAAACTTTTAAAAAAGTAGATTTGCCAGCCCCATTTGCACCAATTAATCCATAACAATTTCCTTTTGAAAATTTAATATTTACATTTTCAAACAAAACTCTTTTTCCAAATCTTACTGTTACTCCTACAGCATTTAACATGTTAACTCACTTTCCTCTCCTATAACATATCTTTCTTTTTTAACCATACAAATGCTACTACAGAAATTAATGCCGAAATTCCAATAACTATTCCAAATCCATTAGGATTATTTGCAAATGGAAGTGGCACATTCATTCCCCATATACTTGCAATTAATGTTGGAATTGATAATACAATAGTTATAGATGCAAGTAATTTCATAACAACATTCAAATTGTTTGAAATTATTGATGCGTATGCATCCATAGTACCACTTAAAATATCACTATATATTTTACCCATTTCTATAGCCTGTCTATTTTCAATTATAGCATCTTCTAGTATTTCATCATCTTCTTCATACGATTTTAAAACTTTTCCTCTCGAAGTCTTCTCCATAACTAATTCATTTGCTTTTAATGATGTTGTTATATATACCAAACTATTTTCCAAATTCAATAATTGTATTAGTTCTTTATTTCTCATGGATCTTTGCAATGCATGCACTGTATTTTCTGCTTCTTTATTTATTTTCTTTAAATCATTTAAGTAATAAGATGCATTTAGATATAATATTTGTAAAATAAATCTAGTCTTTTTATATGTATACATTCCTTTTACTCTACCTTTTTCAAAAGCTTCTATTATTCTGTTCTTTTTCAATGATACAGAAATAAAATATTCATCTCTTACCACTATCAATCCCAAAGGCATTGTAGCATAAGATTTTTCTTTATTATTTTCTTCTACTATAGGCACATCTATAACAAATAATGTCATATCATCTTCTATATCAATTCTAGCCTGTTCTTCATAGTCAAGAGGATATTTTATGAATTCATCTTCTATGTTTAAATTTGAGCAAACAGTTTCTATTTCCTGTGCTGTGGGATTTACTAAATTTATCCAGGATCCTGGTCTAAACTCTTTTATTTTCTCAAATTTATTTGTTTTTAAATCTGTATTGTATATGCTTAGCATAAAATCACCCCTTTTACTTTTATTTATGCATTTTATTTTTACGCACAACTGTTTAATATTATACCATACTTTTGTTTTTTTGAGTACCCTTTTTTTGGCATTTCATCAATTTATTATAATATTGTATATTAAAACAATATGAAACTCTTGACATTATTAAAAAAAAGAAGTATTATTTAGAAAAAATTAAAGGCATTGAAGAGAAGTAGTATATATTTCGGAAATAGCAGAGAGAAGATGGTTGGTGAAAATCTTTATGGAAGAAATATAGAAGCAATCTTAGAGCTGTGAACCGAACTAATTGACAATTATAGTAGGCTTCAACGGATTTTTCACCGTTAAAAGAAAAACAGTATAATTGTACTGGTAGAGTGCAGAAATCTTTCTGAATTTAGGTGGTAACACGGATAATGTAAAATATTCGCCCTAAACTAATAAAATCTTATTAGCTTAGGGCTTTTTAATTATTTAATCAGAAAAGGGGTTATTATGAAAGAGTTTTTAAAATCAAAAAAACTAGAAAATGTATGTTATGATATTAGAGGTATTGTTATGGATGAGGCAACTAAAATGCAAAATCAAGGAATTGACATTTTAAAATTAAACATTGGTAATCCTGCTACTTTTAATTTTAAGGCACCTAATAAAATTATTAATTGTATAAAAGAAAATATATGTAATGCAGAGGGATATTCAGATGCTAAAGGTATCGAAGAAGCAAGAGAATCTATTGTAGAATACTGTAACAAAAAAGGAATAAAAAACGTAACTACCAATGATATATACATAGGAAATGGAGTTAGCGAATTAATAGTAATGTCAATGCAAGGATTATTAAATAATGGAGATGAAATATTAATTCCTATGCCAGATTACCCTTTGTGGACTGCTGCAGTGAACTTATCAGGTGGAAAACCAATACATTATATATGTGATGAAAAATCAGATTGGTATCCTGATATAAATGATATAAAAAAGAAAATAACTAATAAGACGAAAGGAATTGTTATTATAAATCCTAATAATCCAACAGGTTCATTATATCCAAAAGAAATCTTAGAAAGTATATTAAATATTGCTAAGGAGAATAATTTAATTATATTTTCAGATGAAATATATGATAGGTTAGTATTGGATGATTTAAAACATGTATCAATTGCATCATTAGATCCAGAAGCATTTATTATAACATTTAATGGTTTATCAAAATCTCATATGGTTGCAGGATTCAGAGTAGGTTGGATGTGTCTTAGTGGTAACAAAACAAATGTAAAAAAATATATCGAAGGACTCAATTTGCTATCTTCCATGCGATTATGTTCAAATGTGCCAGCACAATATATAATAAAAGAAGCATTAAAAGATACAGAAAGCACAAAAAAATTACTAGTACCAGGGGGAAGAATATATAATCAACGAGAATGTATATATAATGAGTTAAATTCAATTACAGGTATATCAGCTGTTAAACCAAAAGCTGCGTTTTATATTTTCCCTAAAATTGATATAAAGAAATTTAAAATTAAAGATGACGAAAAATTTGTACTAGATTTATTAAAAGAAAAAAGAATATTATTAGTTCATGGAAGAGGATTTAACTGGGATAAACCAGATCATTTTAGAATTGTATATTTACCAGAAGTATCCAAATTAAAAAGTGCAGTGACTGATATTAAATCATTCCTAGAACATTATAAGCAGCAATAAGTTATAAATTATTCAATATTTAATAATCGAGTAGAGAACAGATAAAAATGATTTTTATCTGTTCTCTACTCGATTGGTGGGCAACCAGGGAATCGAACCCTGGACCTTCTGATTAAGAGTGCAGTTATTTTTTTATAACTTCCGTATTCAATTTTTATTTATATATCACTGTTTTCCACATTTGTCAATACTTAGAGCATTTTTTAAGGTGGTTTAAAATTGTTTAAAGTAGTTTAAGATGATTTAAAATTATCCTTGATATTGGGGAGTTTTGGGGAGAATTGGGGAGTGCAAAAATCACAAAAAAATGTCTGTAATTTTTTAGATTACAAACATTTTTATTATTTATGCTTCTTTATATACTTTGCTAAATTCTTCTCTTATAAATTCTTCATCTGGTTGTATGTAAAATTTATCTAGAGTATTACTGTCGCTAGAATGTCCCATGGCTACCTTTAACGCTATCTTACTTACACCATGTTCAGCACTATTTGTCGCAAAAGATGTCCTCAATGAATATGGAACTACATTTCCTAGGTTATATT
>CANQIC010000018.1 GCA_947623865.1 uncultured Clostridia bacterium
GCAAGTTCTGTTCTTATTTGTCCTGCTATATTTTCTACAACACCCTTTTTATCTGATATAAAGAATAAAGAATCTCCAACCTTTGCTCCAATTTGCTTTAACAGTTTTTCTTTTGATGCTTCATCGATAAATTTTGCAATAGGTCCTTGAAGTTCATTTCCTTCATTTACTTTAAGCCATGCTAAACCTTTTGCTCCACACTCTGATACAGCAAAATCTACCATTCCATCATAGAATTTTCTTGGAACATCCTCAGCATCAGGTAATACTATTATTCTTACTATTTTACCTTTAAAGGCATTAAATTCAACATGTTGAAAAATTTCTGTTACATCTTGTATTATAAGAGGATTTCTTAAATCTGGTTTATCACTTCCATATTTAAGCATAGCTTCTTCAAAAGGAATTCTTTCAAATGGTACTTTACTTATCTTTTTGTTAGTAAATTCTTTAAATGTATTGTATATAACACCTTCCATAACTTCAAAAACATCTTCTTGTGTGCTAAATGCCATTTCCATATCTAATTGATAAAATTCCCCTGGTGCTCTATCTGCTCTTGCATCTTCATCTCTAAAACATGGTGATATTTGGAAATACTTATCTATTCCTGATACCATAAGTAATTGCTTGAATTGTTGTGGTGCTTGTGGGAGTGCATAAAATTTACCTGGATGTACTCTACTTGGCACCAAATAATCTCTTGCTCCTTCTGGTGATGAACTTGTAAGGATTGGAGTTTGAACCTCTGTAAATCCTCTTTCAATCATTTGAGTTCTTAGATATTGAATTACTTTTGCTCTTAATAAAATATTATTTTTTAATTTATCATTTCTTAAATCTAAAAATCTATATTGGAGTCTTAAATCTTCTCTAACTTCTTTATCTTCATTTATTTCAAATGGTAAATTTTTTGTTCTTTTTCCTAATATTTCATAACTTTCTATTGATACCTCTACTTCACCCGTCGCAATATTTTTATTAATTGTTTCTTCATCTCTTTTTTTAACTGTTCCTGTTATAGATACGGTTGATTCAACTGGTATTCTAGATATTTCATCAACTAATTTGTTTTCTCCAGATATAACAGCTTGTGTTATTCCATATTGATCCCTAACATCAACAAAAACTAATCCTCCTAAATCTCTTATTGTTTGAATCCATCCTGCGATTTTAACTGTTTCTCCTACATTTTTTAATGTTAATTCATTACAGTTGTGTGTTCTGTACTCATTCATGTTTTATTCATCCTCCTAAACAAAACGTCCCTGCATACATATTGTATACAGGGACGAAGATATCTTAATTTTCTCCGCGGTGCCACCCTTATTGGAATTTTATTTCCCGCTTTTTTTAACCTTTTATAAGCTCCAATGTGTTTCATAATTAAACTTATCTATAAATGCTTTCAGCCTAGGCATTTACTCTCTTTAAATAATTATATTAATTACTTTCATTGTTAAATGCTCTTTTTGGATTTTTATATTTTATACTATTTTCCCTTTTTTGTCAATTATTTATACAGTTTTATTTCATCTGTTTTTCATTTGGAAATTATTTACATTTATTCTTTCTTATGCTATACTTGTTTTGCCTTTCGCTTAATGGCAGAAAGGAGGTTATTTATACCAATGAAAATTATTATAAAAGTACTAGTCTTATTATTAATCCTTTTAATATTAAAAGAATTTAATACATAAGGCAAAAGGCACTAGTCTGCATCTAGTGCCTTTTTTAATTCATACCAATGAATTTCAAAGTACTTCTTTAATATATATTATATTGATTTTTACAATATTTGTCAATATTTATTCTATATTTTTTCTACTTTTGCTACAAGTATTGTCATATCGTCTTTTGCAATTCCTAGTCCATTATCTATAGCCTCTTGTAATAAAATGTTTGCGATTCTTTGAATATCATCTGTTTCTATATTTTCTAATAATTCTTTTACCCAAATCTCTTTATTAGTAAGTTCTTCGTTAGATTCTAATATTCCATCACTACACATTACTATTATTTCTCCACCTTTTAGATCTTTATCGTATACTACTAAATCAATATTTTCTACAATTCCTGCTGGAAGTGATAATGCTTTTACTACTTCAACGTTATTATTTGATTTTATAAACGTTGGACATGCTCCATTTTTTATAAATTCAATGTTACCATTACTACTATCAAATACAGATATGTCAATAGTTGCATATGTTTCTTCATTAGAATTTAAATTTACAGATGAATTAATTAATCCTATGGAAATATCTTTATCAAATCCTGTAGTAAGAAGTCTTTTTAACATTTTGATAACTGTTGAACTACTTTTTTTTGCTCTTGGTCCTGATCCCATACCATCGCTTATTGCCATCATATATTTACCATCATGTAATTTAGTCTGAATGCTAGTATCTCCTGATACTTCACTATTATTTTTAGTAGCAACACTTGACGCTACTTCAATCCTAAATTTTACTTCTTCTTTTTTAATTTCCTCATTTTTTTCTTTATCCTCTATGTCTTCAGCAAGTGAAGATATAACTTTTGATACTCCTCCGAAGTTGATTTGCAAGTACTTTTTTATTACTTGCCTCTTTTTGTTTCCATATCAAATTTAATTTGTTTATTCTGTATGTATGATTAATTGCTTTTACAATTTGAGATATGTCATCCCCTATTTGATTACTTGTTTCATCTTCTTCATTTATTCCTATAATATAATTATTATTATTTTCAAATATTTGTACTAATTCATCTTTAGTTATTTCCTCTTTCTCTTCTAATAAATCATATATATTATCTAAAATACAATCATCATCATATATTATATCTTCATATAGTAAGTTGTCTGAAAAATCTTCTATATTATTTAGTAATTCTTCCTTAAAGCTTTTCTTACTATCATTTTTAAGTTCTTCATCTGTTTCTATTGTTGTTGCTGCAACTTCACTATAACTTTTGGCCATTTCTGAAATTGCTTCAGAAACAGTATTTAATTTATATATTGTTTCTTTATCACCTTCAATTTGCCCAGCTGCTGTAGGAAGGAGCTTTGTTCTACCGACTATATCTGATATGTCAATATTAATATTTTTAGGAAGTAATAATAATCCAAGTGAAGCTATTAATATCTCCCTTATTGTTATAACAGGAACTGTATTTCCATTTGCTACATATGTAAGGATTGCATTCCCTAAAGCAAATCCTATTATAACTCCTATTTTACCAAGTTTATTTAATATACCTGCTATCATTCCGAGATATTGCATATGATGCAACAAGAACTGGACTTGATGACCCTATAATTCCAAGTACCATTCCTATAGTAATTCCAGATGTTGCTCCAATTAGCATTCCATTCTTCCATCCTAAAAAAAGCACTAACATGATACTTAAAATATTACTAATTGATAATCCAAAAACATTTAACCCATGTAGTGAATAAACTGCAATTGATAATAAAAGACTTGCTCCAATTACTTCTTCTACTGTAAAAGCTTGTTTTATTCCATATTCTTTTATTACTGTAATTGAATTTGCAAATATTTTATAAAATATATATACAAGAATTGCAAAAACAAAACTTGCTAGTAAATCGTAAACTAAAAACATTGTGAAAAACATTTTACCTGCTTGTACTATAAATGATGAAATCATAATATATAGACCTAGTTTTTGTTTTTCATTTCTATCTTCCTGAGATTTTGGTCTAAATAGCAATGTTATCACTATAAATAACAATGTAGTTAGTAAATAGCTTAAAAATCCATTTGCTCCGAATCCTATTAAAGTACCCAAAGCTGTTGCAATATATACGAAACCTACTGGTATTCTATTACTACAAACACTTGCAAACATAGCAAGTCCAAACGGAGCAAATTCTCCTCCAAAACTTACCATAGATACCATAAATGAAATTGCATATAAAACGAAATCAGATACTGAAAAAAGATTTTTAAAGTTAATTATCCTTCTTTTTTTATTATCAGTATCTAAACTTTCATCTTCTTTTATTTCTTCATCTATTATATTTTGAAACATCCTTACCACCTTCAATAACCTTTTCTATTCTTTTGTATATTTTAATATAAATTACATGTGGGTCAGTTAATACCAACTCCTACTTGTCCTAATTCTACTACTTCTAGTTAGACTTTTTTGTCATATCTAGTTGTCAAAATAGAAAAAGTTTTTTGCAATTTGTGATATATTTACTTATTTTTTTTCTTTTGTTTCCTGTATTTTTAATTAATTACCTTGTTTTATGTATGTTTTATGCTAGTTCTGTAAAATATTCGTTTATTCTTATTATAAGTTCATGTTTCGCTTCGTCAATTGTCATTCCTTCTAGTTGTGCACCAGCAAGTGTAATATGTCCTCCTCCTCCGAAGCTTTTCTAGTATTATTTGAACATTTATATCTCCTATAGAGCGTCCACTAATACAAACTTTATCTCCTAAATTTCCAATTACAAATGATGCTGTTATATTACTAATTGTAAGTAGTTCATCAGCAGCTTTTGCACAAATCAAATTAGCATTCTTGTCTTTTTCTTCATATTCTGAAATTCCTATTGATTCATTAATTATTTCTGCTCTTTTTACTATATCTGCAATTACATTGTAGCTTTCCAAATCACTTTGAAACCATTTTTTTACTCTTATTATATCGATACCATATTTTTTTAAATATGCTGCTGCTTCAAAAGTTCTTACACCTGTTTTAAATGTAAAATTCTTTGTGTCTACCATAATACCAGCATATAACCCTTCTGCTTCTATTTGATTTAATACTATATCATTAGTTCCATATTCTATAATTTCTGTTACTAATTCAGATGCTGATGAAGCATAAGCTTCATGGAAAGTAAGTATTGCATTTTCTATAAAATCAGCACTTTTTCTATGGTGATCTATTATAACTATATTTTCTGTTTTATCTAAAAGCTCTGGTATTTCAACAAAATTCTTTTTATGTGTATCTGTAACTATTAATAAAGTATTAGAATTTATTTTTGCCAAAGCCTCTGATTTATCTATAATAATATCCTCATATTCTTCTTGCTCATTTAATGTTTCTATAAAGCTGTTAATAGCTAAACTCTTAGAATTATTTACCACATATACATCTTTTTTGATTGTTTTCGCAAATCTATATAATCCTAAACTAGATCCAATTGAATCAATATCTCCATTTTGATGTCCCATAATTATTACATTTTCTGCATTTTCTATTAATTCTTCTAAAGCATGTGCCACAACTCTTGCTTTAACTTTCGTTCTTTTTTCTAGCTCCTGTGCTTTCCCTCCAAAGAAATTATATTTTCCATTTGTTCTTACTACTGCTTGGTCTCCACCTCTTCCAAGTGCTATATCCATTGCATCATTTGCTGTTTGATATCTTTCATAATCCGTTTCTCCTTCATTAGATATAGCTATGCTTAATGTTAATTGTAATTTTTCACTAGTTTTTATTTCTTTTATTTTATCTAAAACACTAAATTTTTCATTTTGCATTTCTTCTAAATGCTTTTGCTCAAATACATATACAAATGTATCTCTTTCTGTCTTTATAATTATACCTTCTGATTTAATTGCCCAATCATATAATGTTTTTTCTATTTCTGCCATTACTTGTGGTTTCTCTTCTGCAGCTATTCTTTGTATAATTTCTTCATAATTATCAATCATTATAATTCCAACACAAGTCTTAGAATCATTATATTTATTCAATAATTCTTTTGTTTCAGTAATATCTATAAAGTATAATATTGTCATATACTTACTAGTTTTTCTTTTATCTTTTTGTTTTATTTTTACATAGTCTCCAATTACATGGTAAGTCTTCTCATCTATATCTATCTCTTTATCTACTGTTGGTATATTATTATTATCGATATCCATCTTTATTTCTTTTGTAATTTCATCAATATAATTATTAATTCCAACATTAGCAAATTCCTTATTAAATCTAGAACTTCTCCAAATGACATTTCCATCTGTTTCAAGTATTATTAATGGAAATGGTGAATTTATTAATGTATTTTTGGCTGCTGAATCCATATTAATTGTTAATTCATTAATATAACTAGATATTTCTGTTTTTCTTTTATTGTAGACCCATACTGTATACAAAATTATTGCAAAATATAAAACAATACTTGGAATAATATATATTGTAACATTTACACATAACAAAATTAAGGCTATCGCGATTATTGCAAGATATACCTTGGTTTTAGTTTCTATATTTTCAAACATTTTCATGTTATTATTTTGCATATTTTCAATCTCTCCTTCAAAATTTGTAAATCAAATTTTGTTAATTTGGTCAGTCAATTTTCTTCCCCTACAATTATTAATTGTACCTCAAAATGGCTATTTTGTCAATTTTTTAATGACATAATCTGCTATTTTCGCAAAGTCATTTAATGATAATTTTTCTCCTCTTACTTTTAAATCAAATCCTAAATTTAGTAACATTCCTTCTATTTGCTCTTTTGATGCTAAATTTCCATTTGTTAAAGCATTTAAAAGTGTTTTCCTTTTTTGCATGAATGCTATCTTTATTATTTTAAATAACAGTTCTTCATTTTCTACTTTTACTGTTGGATTGTTTAGAACTTCTAATTTTATTACACTAGAATTCACTTCTGGTGCAGGTATAAATGAAGTATTTAGAACATCTATTATTTTTTTTGGTTCTGTATAATAATTTACTCCGTAAGTTATAGCTCCAGAATTTTTTCCGCCAGGTACATCTACTAGCCTATCTGCAACTTCTTTTTGTACCATAACTGTTATGCTTTCAATATCCAATCTATCCTCTAATAATTTCATTATTATTGGAGTAGTTATATAATATGGCAAATTTGCAACTACTTTTGCATTCTTCAAATTTTCACTTTTATTTTCTTTTATCAATTCCCTTATGTCAACATTTAAAACATCTTCATTAATTACTTCAAAATTATTATAAAATTTAAAACGATCATTTAGAATATTAATCATTCTTTTATCTAACTCTATACATATAACTTTGCCTGCATTTTCAAGAAGTCTTTTAGTAAGTGTTCCGAAGTCCTGGACCTATTTCTATAATTAAATCATTTTTGTTAACATCCGATGAAGTAATGATGTTTTCTATTACTTCATCATCTATTAAAAAATTTTGTCCCAATCTTTTATTTGCTACTATATTATATTTTTTTAAAATATTCTTTGTTTCCGTATATGCATTCAATATAATCACCTTTATTATTATACAATGATTTTATCATTTATTGCAATCTAATAAATTGTAATTTATTAGATTACGTGTTCTCTAGAAAAAGTTTATTTATTTGTTTCCAACGCGAATTCCGTTACTGAACCTGTAAGTTGCTAAAGCAACAACAGTTTCATGTAACGAAAGCTGGATCGCGTAACTGAGAAACAAATAAATACAACCTTTTCTAGAAATCAATTGATATTTTACAAACAACAATTTATACATTGATTTTTAAATTATTATGATATACAATTAATATGATTTTAAATAATAGGTGTGTGTTTATATGGGAAGAAGAAAAAAAAGAAACATTAAAATAGATTCTTTAGGAAAAAAGAAACTATTTATAGTCCTTTTTATAAGTTTTACTTTACTTTTTTTATTAATCATTCGTATAGGATTTTTGCAGTTTGTTCAAGGAGCAAATTTAAAAGAAAGTGCTATTAAAAATCAGCTATCTAGTAAAACTATAACTCCAAGTAGAGGAACAATTTATGACTCTACAGGTAAAGCTCTTGCAATTAGTGCGAGAGTTGATACAGTTTCTGTGAATCCTTCTCAAATAAAATATTCTGATGGAACAGAAGTCAATAAAGAAATCTTAGCACATGCATTTAGTAATATTTTTAAATTAAATTATTCTAAAGTATTAAAAAAATTAAATACTGAAAACTCAGATTTTGTTATCGCAGAAAAAGTAGAAAACGATAAAATAACTTCTTTACAAGATTGGATGAAAAATAACGATATAACATCTGGTATTAGCATTAACGAAGATATAAAAAGATATTATCCATATACTAATTTAGCTTCAAATCTTATTGGATTTACTGGAGCTGAAAATTCAGGTCTTGCTGGATTGGAAGCCACATTGGATGACATTCTTTCTCGGAACACCACGGAAAAATTTTAACTTCTACTGATTCAGTTAATGGAGAAATTCCAAATGGAGAGCAAACATATGTAGAAGTTCAGAACGGTAGCGATATAACACTCACAATTGATGTTAATATACAATCTATTGCCGAAAAATATCTTGCACAGGCTGTAACTGATAATAAAGCAGATGGTGGAAATGTTATAATAATGGATCCTTCTAATGGTGATGTACTAGCAATGGCAACATATCCAGACTACAATTTGAATGAACCTTTTACTATAAATAATTCTAAATTAAAGAAAAAATGGGACAAACTTTCTTCTGAAGATAAAAGCAATGCATTATTTAATATGTGGAAAAATACAGCTGTTCAAACTACTTATGAACCCGGTTCTACTTTTAAAATAATAACTGCCGCTGCTGGATTAGAAGAAGGATTAATTACTCCTGACAAACATTCTGATTTTTACTGTTCTGGTTCTGAGAATGTATCTGGAATTAAAATGCGTTGTTGGAAATATTATGATCCTCATGGATCAGAAAGTTTAAGAGAAGCTCTTGAAAATTCATGTAACCCTGCATTTATACAGCTTGGGCAGAAAATAGGGGCCAAAACTTTATATAAATATTATAGAGGATTTGGTTTGTTTGATACTACTAATCCATATTTTTATGGCGAATCAAATAGTGTATTCTTTGATGAGAACAATATAAATGAGTTTAATGTAGCTACAATGTCGTTCGGTCAAAGATTTACTATTACTCCTATTCAATTAATAACAGCTGTTTCTTCTATAGCAAATGAAGGAGTATTAATGCAACCTCGCATTGTAAAAGAAATTAAGAATGCAGATACTGGAGCTACAACAACTGTAGAGCCAAAATCAATAAGACAAGTTGTATCAAAAGAAACTTCTGAAACTATGATGAATATGTTGGAATCTGTTGTAAATGATGGTACTGGTAAATATGCTAAGATATCTGGCTATTCTGTTGGTGGAAAAACTGGTACATCTGAGCCTTTATCTGGGAATGAGGATGAGGGATATGTGGCTTCATTTATAGCCATGTCACCTACTGTAAATACTCAAGTTGTTGTATTAGTTACAATTTATGATCCTAAGGGGTATAGCCATCAAGGAAGTCAAGTTGCAGGACCTGTTATTAAACAAATATTATCAGAGGTTCTTCCATATATTGGAGTTGCTTCTAATAACAGTTCTAATACTAATTCAGCAACTAATGCTTCAACTAAAACTTCTATACTACCTGATGTTAGAAATAAGACTATATCAGAAGCAAGAACTCTTTTAAAAGACTCTGGATTTACTGTTAAAATAACTGGAGATGAAGATGAAAACTCAACACTAATCGTAGACCAAGTTCCAAAACCTGGTGTCACACTACTAGAATATTCAACAATATATCTTTACACATCAAATAACAATGTTCGTAATACTACTACAGTTCCAAATTTAAAAGGGATGTCTTCAGCTCAAGTAATA
This sequence comes from uncultured Clostridia bacterium, assembly GCA_947623865.1. Classification (GTDB taxonomy): domain Bacteria; phylum Bacillota; class Clostridia; order TANB77; family CAG-508; genus CAG-452. The sequence goes on from CANQIC010000018.1 coordinate 9,652, forward strand.
AATTCTATAAGAGCATCTAACTTAAATGTTATTTTAGATGGATCTGGAACAGTAGTAAGTCAAAATGTAACTGCACGGAAAAAAAGTTGAACAAGGAACAGCCATAACCGTTACAATGCAAACTGAAACTGCTAGTGGATATTAATGTTATTTATGATGAGGAGATAAAATAATGAATGATAGGAATTGGAGGAATACAGATGCAAACAACAACTTCTAATTCTATAAACAATAATGAAAATTTTTTAGAAAAAATAGAATTAATAAAAAAAATAAATACAGATGATTCAAACTTTATACTTAAAGTTTACGAAGCCTATATAAACAATCAAAAAAAAATAAAAATGCAAAAAGAAAATTCTTCAATTGTTTTAAAAAATGAATTTACAGATTTACAAAACAATATTATTGATTTAGATAAACTTTATACAAAACCTTATTTTTATACAAAAATGAGAATTAAACTTGAAGGAATAATAGAACAAATTTCATATATAGATAAATTAGAAATACTACAAGATCCGCTTAAATATTGTAATAAAATAATCTTTAATACAGTATCAAAAAATTTTGATAAACCTGAACAAGAAATTGACATAGCTGAATTTATCAAATCACTTGACAACAAGAAAAAAGAAAATCAAATAAAGGATTTTAATTTTACTTTTGTGGCTAAAGATATAAATGAAGAAACACTTTTTAAAGAAGAGCAATTAAAAAAAGCGATAGAAATTATAAAAATAAATGATATATCAAAACGTAATGAAAGAATTTATGAAGAAATATATAATTATATGAAAAAGGATTTTGTAGCAAATCAGTATTGTGATTTTCAGAACGATAGATGCATAGCTCAAAGAAATCATGCTAGATATCCACTTAATAAGAGAGACGGTTGTTGCTTTACAAGAATAAGAACTTGCCCACATTTAAATAATGGCAATTGTGAAATAGAGTGTTTACCTTGCCGATTATATTCTTGTCCTTATTTATCAAAAAGGGGTGTTTTATATTATGCTAATGAATTTGTTTTATTAAAAGCTTTCTATACAAAAAAACAAAGAAAGCCTCTAATTTTTGATTTCTATCATGCAAAGCAAAAAATATTAAATAAAATCGATAAAAAAACAATAAATTAGGCAACCCTTCATTGTTTATTTTAATTCATCATCTGTTACTACATAAACATATACATAACCGTCAGCAATTACATATAACATACTTTTTTCATTTTTAACTACTTCATAATGAATGATATTACTTTGATTTTGCTCAGCTACATCAATTAAATCATCTAGAATAGCAATATGCATAATTTTTAAATTAGTCAAATCTGGCTCATTTGTTACAGTAACAATTAAGTCTCTATAATATTTTAAAATACGATTAATATTACTATTATATATTTCTTCAGGTGTCTTCCTATTTTTCTTGTTTTTTATTCTTATTACAATTACTGCTATAGCTCCTGTCATTAATAATCCACCAATTATATAATAAATAATTTCATTAATATTAATATCTTCATTTTTTATAGTGATATCTTTATATGTCATATCTTCATAATTTTCTTTACATTCAGTTACTGTGTTTGTTATAGGTATATATAATTCAATATAATCTTGATCTGTTTCAGTATCCACATCTAGATTAGAAAAATTAATATTATAAGAAACATCTAAACGTACTTTTAGAACTGAATCAATTGTAATACCATATGTTTTTTCATAAGAGCGTGCAAGATTATTATAATATTCATAATCAATATTAAATTCTTCATTAATAAAAAAATCTTCTGTATCAACTTTATTATTTTTATTTTCAAGAATAGTAAAACTTCTATTCCAAATTTCTTTATATTGATCATCATTATTTTTTGCCATTCCAATTAATTCAGCAGTAATATTATAATTATATTCTATATCGGTTTTTTTATTTCCTTTAAAATCATATTTAAACTTTATTATAAATGCATTAACCGATTTTGCAGCATAGTAGCCACCAGATGGAAGAGTTTCACTTGTATAAAAAGTATTTGGTTTTAGTAAAACCTCATAATTATCACTTTTTTGTGCTGTATAACTATATATCAGTGTTGTATTTTGTCTAGAATCTAATCCTAGTTTTATAAAAATAGCTCCTACTATAATTATTATACTAATAAAAATAATAATATAGTTAATCTTTCTAAGACTTTTCATTCTAGTTCTTCTTATGATTCTATATCTTCTTTTATTTTTTATCATAACATTATCCCCTTACTTTATTTCTATTTTCGTATCTTCTTCATTAAAGTAATCATATAACCAAACAGATGGGAAACCAATATATTTAATATGAAATATATATACCCCCTTAATTTGATCTGTTTCTACTAAATTTATATCAGGTACATTGTTGCTATCCCCTTTTGTTTGATAGGAAACAGTTCCATTTTTTTCTGTTGTATTTATAATACGATGAGCAATATTTTGCTCTCCTACACTATAAATAATAATAGAATTTTCTGTAAGTTCTTTTAGTTCCTTATCAGTTATTTTTTTGTAAATAATAACATCTCCACGACTAAATGTAGGAACCATGCTATTTGAAAGTATAGTTATTGCTTCGTATTTAAATATTCCTAACATAAAACAAACTAAAGTTATAGACAAAGTAAGTGTTAATATATAACTGATTTTCGCAAATAAATTTTTATTTTTTTCTCTTATATCTTTCTTTTCTTTAGTAAATTCATACTTAAATAATAAATATATTAATGTTACTGATAATATACCTTCTGAGCCCGTCATAAACCAATCTAAATCTGGCAAAATTGGTAATAATAAAACAACTAATTCATTTAAAAGTCTAAATACTAGTGTAAGTGAATATGATCCCTTTAATGATAAATAAGTATATAAAATACCAGATGCTATTTGTGGCAATATAATCTCACAAATGTATTCAAAAAATTCCTCCTTGTTTGAAAATAAATTTAATATTGTATTATAGTTAATTTCTACTAATATTAATAAAATTGTTAAAAGTATTAACATTAGTTTATTATCTTTATTTCTAGTTGCAATAACACTTCTAGTAACTTCAATACCAATTATCGGAACTATTTGTATGATTATATTTTTTAGTATTGATATTATTGCATGATTGTATGGACTTTTGGAAAATCCAAATATAAAACCCATGTAGAAATAAATAATAATATGAACACATGAAATTATAATCATATATATAAAATATCTTTTATTTTTACAAAATCTAATATAGCCTTTTTTCATATCCCATATTAGATAAGCTAAAATAGATAGCCAAAATAATGGATTTATTATATTTGTATAAAATGTTGCATCATCAATTATTAGATTCATTGTTATAAATACATAAGCAATTATAATTACAAATAACTCTTTATTTTTAATATATCTCACAGATTTCACCTTGTTCTTACTTTTTATTTCATTTCCTATACAATAAACAATAGGAAAGTTTTCTTTCCTATTGCCTTTTTACTACTCTTGTACATATTCTATAATTCCTGTTATTGTTTTTGTCTTTATATCTGGTATTTCAGTAATATTTTCATCATACATCACCTGTACTAAAACACAGGTTTGAGCTCCTGCTGGTAATGAAGTAATTGGATCTGAATATTTATAAGTAATTGCTGGTGAGCCATTTTCTCCATTATCAGTAAATGTTATACTATCCAAAGTAGCATTAATATTTCCTGCATTCTCAATAGTTATTAAATAGGTAATATAATCACCTGGTTTTACCAATTTAGCATTAAATGTTGCACTTGTATTTGTAAATTGAGGGTCTCCTGCATCACAACCTTTGCTAATATCTTGAGCTTCAATTCCAATTATTCTAACATTCCATTCACCTATTATTTCAGCCGTTCCATTTAATTTTAACTGAGTAGCAAATGATGAATAACCTACTGCCATTAGTAATATTACAATTAACAATACTCCTATTATGATGTTTTTACTATTTTTCATTTTTTTAGCTCCTCACAGTATAAAATATAATTTTTTATACTCTTATATTATATGAATTTAATTTTTATGTGCTAATGTATTCAATAAAAATTAAAATTATAAAAAGACTTCCAAATGCTTGGAAGTCTTTCAAAGATTAATTTCTAACAATTTCTAATCCACAATTTTTGCTACTATCAGAAAAAATAATATTATTATCTTTTTTTAATATTATACTAATTGATGTAGAAATATTCTCAAAGATGTCCTTTTCCATTTTACCTTTAACAGGAGCAGAAAGCTTATTTCCTACAGTATATTCTGATTTTACATTCAAATAGTAACAACCTTTTTTTAAAATTATATTTAAAGAATTATCATCTACATCATATTTTATAATTTTAGCATTATTATATGTTGCAAATTTAAATTCATTATTATCTATTATCAAATCACAAATAATTCCCCTAAAATTAAAAATTTTAAAAGGTATATCTGCAATTGAAATCATAAAAGAAACATTTGGATTTTTAAAATTATTACCTTGACACCATATATACGATTTTGGGAAAGAGCATCCCCAATCTTTTTCTATATAGCCAATACCATTATCAAATATCATTTTATTATTATTAATATTTATTAAACCATCCACTCTACTTTTCATTGTAAGTATAGCATGATTGCATTCCATAAATGGAATATATGAAAATGGTCCCATTATATTAGGACTAAAAAAATTAGTAGCTATATCTTTATTATTAGAATATTTAATATCTCCAAAAATTATAAGGTTTTGGGTATCATCTTTAATATTGACATGGATTCTATCTTTAGAAAAGAAATTATTATCAATTTTAATATAGAAAGGTTTAAAACTAAATTTCAAATCATCAATATTATAATTTACAAAATATGATGAATCCATTGTAATAACTTGTATAAATGCCTCTTTTCTATGTCCATTTATATTTATTCCAGGAATAAAAGAAATTCCATTATTATTATTCGTATTTTTAAAATACCAACCTTCAAAATAATCTTTATTTGTTTTTATATACTTTTCTCCCTGAAATAATTCGGGATTTCTCATTAAAAATATTTTTTTCATAATATGTATTATTATTAAATTGTATAGTAATATTCACTTTTTTACTTATTTAATCTAAAATATCTAGCTCAAGATATTTAATTAGTATTTTAAATTTAAAATATTAATTTAGTCAATAATGAAAAATTAATAATGAATGGTTAATAGTACAACTATGTTTCTTTAATTCTCTTAAAAATATTCACTATTAACCATTCACTATTCTTTATTCACTGTGACTATCAAGTCGTACATTTGGAGTGGGTAGCGGGAATCGAACCCGCGCGCTGGGGTCGGAAGCACCAGTTTCTACCACTAAATTATACCCACATCTATTAATATTTTAACATACAACTCTATGTGTTTTCAAGTAATTTATGTGTAATTGTTCATGGTAATATAAATTTCAATTTGATATTCAATTAACTTATGATGTAATATTATTAATCACATAAAAAATGGCCCCACTTTTGCAGTGAAGCCACCGAAGGTCATCCTTTTACCTCATAAATATAATTCCTACGGCTTTGTATTAGACTTTATCCGCCTATAACTAAAAGTGCAGCTAAATCTCCTGGTTTTTCTATTGCGCTTTGTATTAGACTTTATCCGCCTATAACCATCAGAAGAAATTTTTTTCTTAGAATGATATTGTATAGGTAAAGATGGATGTGTTTCGTGTCGCCTTTGATTCCTATTTGTTGGAATTGGCTTAAGTATATTAAGCATATAGGAAAAACCTCCTTATAATTTTAATATATTATATAATAACATAAAATTGATAAAAAATCAAGAAAATAGTTACATAAACATATATAGCCTGTGAGTTGCTTTCAAGTGGAGAGATTAAGCAACAGCTTACGAATCATAATGCTCTATTCATAGAAATATTATATATTGATTTCTTGTTAAATTTCAATGGAAATATAGAAAATTTGGCTGCTTTATAATATAATATTTTAAAATTAGACTTTTTTAGGAGGATCAATTGACCAAAAATACAAAATTATTATTAATAATAAATACAATTAGAAAGATTATAGATATATTTTTAGGCCCATTTTTAATAGCATATTTGTTTAAAGTAGCAACAGATAACATACAAGTAATATCAATTTACAATATTTTTTCTTATATAGTTATTGCTCTTTTATCACTAATAATAGGTAGTGTTTTGAAAAATAACTATGAAATTCAGATATTTAGAATTGGAATGATATCTAAATTCTTACAATTATTGATATTAATTATATTAAAAGATAACGTAACTAGATATATATGGTTATTTGCAGTTATATCAGGAATCTCTACTGAAACATGGTCATTCCCTCTTAATTTATTTTCCTCTACTTTGATTTCAGATAATGAAAAAAAGCCATTTGTAGTATACAAAACAATATTTACTAATATTGTGAAAGTTTTATTACCATTTTTATTAGGGACATTAATATCGACGGAGAGCTTTGAAACAACAGCAATAATAATATTAATATTATCATTGATACAAATATTGCTATCTTTTAAATTAGAATATAAAAAGAATTCAAGAAATACACATATAAAATTAAATTTATCTGAAGAATATAAAAAAGTAATGAAAAATAGACAGTTGTTTAATTTTTATAAAGTAAAATTTTTTAAGGGTATGGCATATGAAGGAGCATTAGATACTGCTATTACTTTACTAATTATAAGTGCATTTAAATCTGATTTTAGTTTAGGTATTATAACTTCAACAGTGTCGATACTAGCAGTAATAAGCTCATACATATGTAAAAAAATTGTTACTGAAAAAAGGATAAAAATATCTATCATTTTATCTTGTATAGTAATTATCTTATCTACATTGTGTTTAACTTTTATAACTAATCAATATACAATTATAGCTTATAATTCAGTTTTCACATTTTTTATACAATTTATAATGATTGCAGAAGAAGTGCAAACATTAAAACTAACTAATAGTAATATCATTGATGATTCTAATAGAGTTGAGTCATTTATATTAATGGAATTTTTCTTAAATGGTGGTAGAATAGTAAGTTATATTTTGTTATTAGTATTCGGAATTCTTAACAAATTGTACTTAATTGAAATATTAATTATTATACTAGTTCTATCCATTATAGGAATGATAGTAAATATATTACAAATTCAAAAATTTTAAAATGATAATTACAAAAACAAATGAAATATACAACATTTATTGTTTAATTTATAAATATTTTTATAGTTACATAAATATATTAGGAGGTTGTATATGAACCAGCAAGATTTATTATTGAAAATTCAAACAGATTACCCTGAACTATATAATTAATCTATTATTAGTAAAATTTATACTTTACTATTAAATTCTTTAATATATAAGTAACAACTAAAAAATAAAAGGTACTTATTTATTAAGTACCTTTTCTATGGAGCAGGTAGTGGGAATCGAACCCACGTCATCAGCTTGGAAGGCTGAGGTTCTACCATTGAACTACACCTGCATTTTCCTGCTACGTTTATAAATTATAAACTAGGTTATTTATTTTGTCAATACCATTTCTTAAATTTTTTTTAACTTTTTCAAAATTAATGTTTACAAATTTAAGCATCTAATATAAAATATGAGTAGAAATTGGATAAAGGGTGAATTTATGTCTGAATTTATATCTCATAATGAAAATGAAACTAAAAAAATAGCATTTTTTCTAGCAAGTAAATTACAACGTGGTGATATTGTTGTTTTATCTGGAGATTTAGGTTCTGGTAAAACTAAATTTACTGAAGGCTTTCTTTCTTATTGGGGATTAGAAGATGAAATATCTAGTCCAACATTTACAATAGTGAATGAGCATAAAAAAGGTGATACAAATATTTATCATTTGGATGTATATAGATTGGCCGATATGGGAGAATTTTATTCAATAGGTGGCACAGAATATTTTGCAAATGGAATATGTGTTATTGAATGGGGTGAATTAATTGAAGATATTTTGCCTCAAAATTATATAAAAATAAAATTTTCAAAAGATGAAAAAGATGATTCTATTAGGTACTTAAACTTTAAAGCCTATGGAGAAAGATTAAAAGCTGTAATTAAGGAGCTTAATTTATGAAAATTCTAAGTGTTTCAACATCTAGTAATATTGCATCTGTTTCTATTTCAGAAAATGATGAATGTATACTAGAATTAAATACAAATAATAATAAAACTCATTCAGAAACATTAATTCCTTTAATAAATAAATTGTTTTATGAGACAAATTTAAAATTATCTGATATTAATTCAGTAGCATGTGATATTGGTCCACGGTTCATTTACTGGAATTAGAATAGGAATATCTTCAGTAAAAGCAATTGCAGAATCTTTAAATATACCAGTAATAGATGTTTCTTCATTAGAAGCTTTAGCATATAACATTCAAAATAATAATTATGAAACAATTTGTTCACTTATAGATGCAAGAAATAACCAAGTATATTGTGGAATATTTGATGGAAACTATAACTTGTTAGAAAATTATTTAGCAGATGATATAAACAATGTAATAAAATCTTTACAGAAATATAAAAATATTATATTTATTGGAGATGGAGCAATTGCACATAAAGATTTATTAAAAACTAAAAATTTTCAATATGATAATGTTATTCATGCAAAAAACATTTCAAAATGTGCATATAATAAATTTAAAAATAAAAATACTAAAACAGCTGATTTGCTTATGCCACTTTATTTAAGAAAGTCTCAAGCTGAAAGGATGAAACAAAAAAATGGATAATATTAAAGTTTCCAGAATGGCTATATCAGATTTAAATGAAATTAAAGATGTACTTTTATTAGATTTTGATGACTTTTGGAGTGTTAGTATATTGGAAACTGAATTGATAAATCCTAATTCAAAATATATAATGGCAAAGATTAATAATAAAATTGTTGGATTTGCTGGGATATGGAAAGCTGTAGATGATGTACATATAACAAATATAGTTACAGCTAAAAAGTTTAGAAGGCAAAATATAGGAAGCGTATTACTTACAAATTTGATACAAATGGCAAAAGAGGAAAAAGGCATAACCTCTATAACATTAGAAGTAAACTCTACTAATATCCCTGCTCAAAGATTATATGAAAAATTTGGTTTTAAAGTAGTAGGATTAAGGAAAAAATATTATAATAACACAGAAGACGCAATAATAATGACAAGAGAATTATAAAAACGAGGGACATGCCTCAATCTATGAGGAATACCCGTGAATGAGGCTTGTCCCTCAAACATTATAAAGAAGAAAAAATTACACATATGAAAGGAGATACAAATGAAAAAAAATGAATTGAGTTATAAGGATCTTAAAAATATTTGTAATCCAGATATATTTAAGTTTGAAACAACAGATGAATTAGATGGTTTGGATTCTATTTATGGACAAGATAGAGGAATTAAAGCTCTAGAATTTGGTCTTAGTGTTGATTCTAAAGGATATAATCTATATATAGAAGGTCCTTCAGGTGTTGGTAAAACAATGTATGCAAAAAAATATATAACAAAACTCGCTTCTAAAAAGAAAGTTCCTGATGATTGGTGCTATATATATAACTTTGATGTTCCAAATGAACCTATTGCAGTATCATTACCTGCAGGATTGGGAAAAGAATTTAAAGCTGATATGAATTCTTTCATAGAAGATATAAACAAAGATATTAAATTAACATTTAAAAATGAAGATTTTGAAAAGCAAAAAGCCTTAATGCAAAGTAAGTTTGAACAAAAAAAATCTAGTCTTTTAGAAAAATTAAATAAATCTTCTTTAAAAAGTGGCTTTGAAGTTAAGGCTACTAATAATGGTGTATATATGATGCCAGTTATTGATGGTAAAGCTATTGAAGAAGAAGAATTCAATAAACTAGATGATGAAACAAGAAAAACATTTGAAGAAAACTCAACTGTTGTACAAGATCAAATTATAGAAGCAATAAATCAAATTAAAGTATTAGAAAAGGAAAATAATAAAAAAATAGATGAATGGCAATCAAATATTGCATTAATAACAATTAATGCACACATTAACCCGTTAAAAGCAAAGTATAAGAAGAATAAAAAAATAGTTAGTTTTTTAGATAATGTAAAAACTGACATTTTAAAAAATATGAATTTATTTATCGCTGATGAAATTAAAACTTCTAAACAACCTCAAGGAACAAAGCAAGAAGATTTAAAACCATGGCTTAATTATAGAGTAAATTTATTTGTTGATAATAGTAATCTATCTGGTGCTCCCGTAATTATGGATTCTAATTATCAATATCACAATCTATTTGGTAAATTAGAATATGAAAATCAGTTTGGAATGCTTAAAACTGATTATACTATGCTTCAACCAGGTCTTTTGCATAAAGCAAATGGTGGATATATTATACTTCAAGCAAGTGATTTGTTATCAAATCAAATATGTTACGATACATTAAAAAAAGCACTTCTTGTAAAAGAAATAAGTATTGAAAATAATATGGAACAACGTTCATATATGGTTATGATATCATTAAAACCTGAAACTATTCCTTTAAATGTAAAAGTATTACTGTTAGGAGATGCAAATATTTATCACACTTTACTTGCTCTAGATCCAGAATTCAAAAAGTTATTTAAAATAAAAGCAGAATTCGAAGAATCTGCTCCAAGAACAGATAGTAATATATTAAAACTTGCTAACTTTGTTCACAGTTTCTCTAAAAAAGAAGGTATGCTCCCTTTAGATAAAGGGGCAATGGCAAAAATTGTAGAATTTGCTTCTAGACTAGCTGATGATAAAGAAAAACTTTCTACAAGATTTAACGAAATAGGTGAAATTATTGCAGAAGCTTCTACTTGGGCAAAAATTTCTAAGAAAAAAATAGTAACATCTGATTTTATTGATAAAACTTTATCTGAGAGAATTGATAGAGTTAAAAAGTATGATTCTAAGTATTTAGAAATGATTAAAGAAGATACTTTATTAATCAATACCAGTGGATATGAAATAGGTGTTATAAACGGTCTTACAGTAATGACAATAGGTGACTATTGCTTTGGAAAACCTGCTAAAATAACGGCAAATACTTATATGGGAAAAAATGGAGTAATTAATATAGAACGTGAAACTGAAATGTCCGGTCCTACACATTCAAAAGGTGTTTTAATACTTTCTGGATATTTAGGTGAAACATTTGCTCAAGACTTTCCTTTGTCACTTACTGCAAGTTTATGTTTTGAACAATTATATAATGGTGTAGATGGTGATAGTGCATCTAGCACAGAAGCATATGCAATACTTTCAAGTCTATCTGGAATTCCAATTAATCAGTCTATTGCTGTTACTGGTTCAGTTAACCAAAAAGGATTTATCCAACCAATAGGTGGAGTAAATGAAAAAATAGAAGGATTTTATCAAGTATGTAAAGCTAGAAGATTGAATGGAGACCATGGTGTAATAATACCAATTCAAAATGTTAGAAACCTTCATTTATCAGATGAGGTAATAGCTAGTGTTAAGGAAGGTAAATTCCATATATATGCAATTTCAAATTTAGATGAAGGTATTGAAATATTAACAGGCGTACCTGCTGGTAAGAAAAATAAAGATGGTAAATATCCTGCTGGAACTATTAAATATCTAGCCTATGAGAAATTAAAACAATATGCTGAAAATAGTCCAAAGAAATAAAATAAAAGGAATCAAAAGATTCCTTTTATTTTTTATTTTAACAAATTATTCAGCTTTTGTTTCTTCTGCTTCTGAAACTGTTTCTACTGTTTCAGCTGTTGGTGTTGTTTCTTCTTTAGCTGGTGTTTTTTCAACTACAGGAGCTGCTTCTTCTGTAGCTACTTCTTCTACTGGTTCTTCCACTAATTCTTCTTTGATTGTAACTTCTTTAGTTTCAATTCTTGCACCAATTTTTTCTTTAGTCTTAGCAGATTTACCAAGTCTATCTCTTAAATAGAAAAGTTTTGCTCTTCTTGCTTTACCTACTCTTACTACTTCAACTTTTTCTACTGTTGGTGAGTGAACTAAGAATGTTTTTTCAACACCTACACCATAAGAAGTTTTTCTTACTGTAAATGTTTGATTTACTCCTCCACCTTGTACTTTTATAATTATTCCTTCGAATACTTGTATTCTTTCTCTGTTTCCTTCTTTTACTCTTACATGAACTCTTACTGTATCTCCGACATTAAGTACGGGAATCTTATTTTTCATCTGTTCATGTTCAATTGATTTTATAATGTCCATTACTGAACCTCCTTTTCATTAAATTTGTCTTCAGATATTAAATCTGGTCTTTTTTGTTTTGTTGTTTCTATAGATTTTTGTTTTCTCCATTTTTCAATCTCTTTATGGTTTCCGAGATTTTAAAACTTCTGGTACACTTTTATTTAAAAATGTTTCTGGTCTTGTATATTGAGGATATTCTAATAACCCCTCTGAAAAAGATTCTTCTTCTATGGATTCTTTACTAATTACCCCTTCTATGTATCTAGATACTGAATCTATAAGTACCATTGCAGGTAATTCTCCACCTGTTAAAACATAATCTCCAATTGATATTTCCTCATCTATTATTTCATCTAGTACTCTTTGATCTATTCCTTCATAATGGCCACATAGTAGTATAAGATGATTTTCTTTAGATAATTCTCTTACTTTTACTGAATTAAGCACCTTCCCTTGTGGTGATAAGTATATTGTTTTTGCATCTTTGCTATTTATTGACTTAAATGCATCATATACAACATCTGGTCTAATTAGCATTCCTGCTCCACCACCATATGGAGTATCATCTACTTTTTTATGCTTATCTTTAGAAAAATCTCTAATATTAATTATATTAATTTCTATTAACTTCTTTTCTATTGCTTTTCCCATAATACTTTCGTTTAAACTAGAAAACATCTCAGGAAAAAGTGTAAGTATATCAATTTTCATTATAGTAACCCTTCTAACAGATGAACTATTATAGTTTTACTTTCAACATCAATACTCTTTATTACTTCTTTGATTGCTGGCAAAAGTATTTGCCTACCAAGTTCATCTTTTACAACATATACATCATTACTTCCTGTTGAAAAAACATCATCTATTTTTCCTAATAATTTCTTCTCATCAGTATAAACTTTGCATCCGATAATATCTACAATGTAATATGAGCCTTCTTCTAACTTTTCATCTTTATCTCTCTTTACTTTTAAATAAAAATTTCTATAATTTTCTGCTTCTTCTATGGTATCTATTCCTTCTAATTTTAGAAATACCATGTTCTTGCTAAATCTTACTTGTTCTATTTTAAATCCTTTAAGCTCTTTTTTCATTGATATATATATTGTTTTAAAACTTTTAAATTTTTGAATATCATCTGTAAATGGTTTTACTTTTATAACTCCTTTTAATCCGGATGTATTCACAATTTGACCTATTTCAAAATATTCTTCCATTATTCAAATACCTTAATCAATAAATTCTATAGTAACTTTTTTTCTTTCTTTGGCAGCTAATGCCTTCATTATTGTTCTTATAGCTTTTGCTATTCTTCCTTCTCTACCAATTACCTTTCCCATATCGCTATTTGCAACTCTAACTTCAAAGACAACCTGCTTTTCTCCATCTACTTCATTAATAGAAACTTCTGATGGATTATTTACCAAACTGGTAATTATCGTTTCTAATGAGTCCTTCATATATTTAAGCCTCCTTTTCAATTAGACGTTTTACTGTATCTGTTGGTTTCGCTCCATTTTTTATCCATTTAGCTACTTTTTCTCTGTCTAATTTTAATTCAGATGGTTCTACCATTGGATTATATGTTCCTATTTGTTCAATTATTTTTCCATCTCTTGGTGATCTAGAATCAGCAACAACTATGTGATAAAAAGGTGCTTTCTTTTTACCTGCTCTTTGTAGTCTTATTTTTACCATTATCTTTCCTCCTTTCAAAATGCGAAGCATTTTGTACTATTCACTTTTAACTTTTCATCCTTCATTATTTAATCATAAAATTGTTATAAGTTTTAAATGATTTTCAAATAAGCTTCTTTTTATTTATTAAATTTTAAAAATTAATATCAAATGTTAAAATTTCATACCCTTTAATGAATTCATGTCTAAGTTTTTCACCATGTTTTTCATTCCACCTTTATTGTTTTGCATTTTTTTCATTAACTTTCTTGTCATTTCATATGAATTTATAAATTTATTTATATCTGATACTTTAGTTCCACTACCGTTTTGCAATTCTTTGTCTTCTACTCGCATTTAATAATTTAGTATTTTGCTTTTCTTTTTTAGTCATTGAGCATATTATTGCTTCAATTCTTACAAATTCATTGTCGTCAACTTTTATATCTCCAAATTTGTTCATTCCAGGAATCATTTTAAGAATAGATGAGAAGGATCCCATTTTTTTCATTTGCCTTAACTGTGCTAAATAGTCATCTAAATCAAATTCCTGTTTTTTTAATTTCTTTTCTAATTTTTCAGCTTCTTCTAAATCAAATGCCTCTTCTGCTTTTTCTATTACTGAAAGCATATCACCCATTCCAAGTATCCTTGATGTCATTCTATCTGGATGAAATTCTTCAATATCACTAAGTTTTTCACCAGTTGCTGCAAATTTTATTGGTCTTCCTGTAACTTTTTTAACTGAAAGTGCAGCACCTCCGACGCGTATCTCCATCTAATTTAGTAAGTATAATTCCATCTATTCCAAGATTTTCATTAAAACTTTGTGCAACATTTACTGCATCTTGACCTGTCATAGAATCTACAACTAAAAGTATTTCATGTGGTTTTACATTTGATTTAACATTTTTTAATTCTTGCATTAATTCTTCATCAATATGAAGTCTTCCTGCTGTATCTAATATAACCACATCGTTTAATTTTGAAATTGCATGATTCATTGCTTGTTTTGCAATTAAAACAACATCTTTTGTATTCTCATTTGCAAAAACTGGTATATTTAAGCTACTTCCTACTACTTGTAATTGCTTAATAGCTGCTGGTCTATATACATCACATGCAACAAGTAATGGTTTTTTACCTTGTTTTCTTAAGAGATTAGCAAGTTTTCCAGCTGTTGTAGTTTTGCCGAGAACCTTGAAGTCCTACTAGCATTATTACTGTTGGAGGATTTGGTGTGAAATTAATTTTACTTAAAGTGCCACCTAAAAGTTCAGTCATTTCATCTCTTACTATTTTTATAACTTGTTGTCCAGGAGTAAGTGATTTTAACACATCTTGACCTAAGGCTTTTTCTTGTACTACATTTACAAACTGCTTTACTATTTTATAATTAACATCTGCTTCTAAAAGAGCTAGCTTTACTTCACGCATAACTTCTTTTAAATCACTCTCTGTTATTCTTGCTTTTCCACCAAGTTTTCTTGTAATTATCTGTAATCTTGAAGATAAACCTTCAAATGCCATAGGATACCCTCCTTCGAATTTAACAAAATAAATTATTTTAATTCTGTAGAAAGTCGACGACTCTGTCGACCTGTAAATTATGTGATTTTCTGGCGAACAGGACCTCGTCCAACCCTACCACAATACAATAAGTTTTATATAATTTATATTTTAAACTAAACAATTTAACTCTTTTTTTACATGAGTTAAAATCTGTGCTATCTGTTTATCTGTAGTTTTTTCTCCAATTCTTGTAAGTTCTGATAGTATTACTGCTATTTTTTCTTCCTGCTTAAACATCCTTTTCATAATTTCAAGCTTTTCTTCTAGTTCGAAAAGTTTATTCTCTCCTTTCTTTATTATATCTCTAACTGCTTGCCTAGTTATTCCTTGGTTTTCTGCTATTTCAGATAGAGATAAATCTTTATCATAGTAATCTTCTAAGATTGCTAATTGTTTTTCAGTTAATAATTTACCATAAATTTCACAAAGCATACTTATCTTAACATTCTTTTCCATATTACCATTCCAATCTGTCATTTGTTTTAAAAATGTAATGCTATATAACTTTACACTATTTTTTTGCTTTTGTCAAGTGTTTTGATAATAAAATTGAGCCTTAACAAATTTTTTAATAGCTATTAAAAATTTAAGGCTCAAATATCAGATAATTTGTATTTTATTATAATTTTATAAAAAATGCTCTGAGCTAAAACGCTCTGAGCATTTTTTGTATTATATATTTCTATATCTTCTATATGCTATATATGAAATTCCTGTAACTCCACTTAGTAATATTATCAATATCATAACAACTATATTTCCTGTATATGGTAACTTGTCTTCTGATTCTGTACTTGTACCAGTTTTTATCACACTACCACTGTTTGTACTATTTCCACTTTGGCTATTATTGTTACTTGAATTATTTGTATTTTGGTTATTTTCACCTGTATTGTTATTTCCCGAACTATTATTTTGATTGTTATCTCCTGTATTGTTGTTCCCTGAATTATTATTACTATCTGCTACTATTTCTACTTCATATGTTGTTGTTTTTCCTCCATAGCTTATTTTTAATATTTGTTTTCCTACCTTTGTATTGTCAAATCCTGTTACCATTCCTTTTGTTATGCTTATTGTTTCTTCTGTTCCATCACTATATGTTACTTTTATTTGTCCTCCTGTTACATCTAATTCCTCTTTTGATTGTATGTATTTTGTTTTTGTTGGTACTTTACTTAGTGTTATTTTTGTTACACTTTTTTCTGTACTTGCTTGTGTCACTGTTATTGGCTGTGTCGTTGTTTTTGTTACTCCACCTTCTGTGTAGCTTATTGTTACACTCGTTTTTCCTACTGT
>CANQIC010000019.1 GCA_947623865.1 uncultured Clostridia bacterium
ATGGAGTGGTATCGAAGTGGTCATAACGAAGCTGTCTCGAAAACAGTTAGCCATTTAAAGTGGCACGTGGGTTCGAATCCCACCCACTCCGCCAAATATTACAAAAGAACTTGCAATTTGTAAAAAAATGTAGTAATATCTGTTTAATACAAAGACACTAAAATATAGTGTCTTTTGATTTGTAATTTAGTAATTAGTATAAAATGTTTGTTAGAGCAATTAAATTGTTCGAATGGAGGTTTTTATGGAAGAGAAAAACGATTTAGTTTTAGGCATTAGTGAAAAGCCAAATATTGGTAAATGGATAATATTTGCGTTTCAACATATTTTTGCTATGTTTAGTGCTACAATATTAGTTCCTATATTAGTAAATGCTGGAGCAGGTGAAGAAGTGCTTACAATACCAGTTGCACTTATATCATCAGGAATTGGTACATTAATATACATACTATGCACTAAAGGAAGATCACCAGTATATTTAGGAAGTTCTTTTGCTTTTATTGCACCATTTATAGCAGCTTACTTAAAAGGTGGAATTAGTGGTGCTATGACAGGAGTTATGGTAATAGGTTTAATCTATGTTGTATTTGCAATTTTAGTAAAATTAATAGGCAAAAACTGGATAAATAAATTATTACCACCAGTAGTAATTGGTCCAATGATAATAATTATAGGACTTGGACTTGCACCATCAGCAATAAGGCAAATAGGATTAACATCGCAAGATGCTTTACAATGGCAAACACTAGTAGTTGCTTTAATATCATTTTTAGTTACAGCAATTGTTGCAGTAGCTGCAAAAGGATTTTTAAAGACAATATCATTTTTAGTAGGTATAATATCTGGATATTTAACAGCAATAGCTGTCGGAATAGTTGATTTTACACCATTTGCTGAAGCAGCAGTAGTTGGAGTACCAAATTTTATTGTGCCTTTTATACACTATACACCAAATTTTTCTGTAGTACTCACTATAGCGCCTATAGCATTAGTTACAATAGTAGAACATATTGGTAATCATGCATCACTAAGTGCAATGATAAATAAAGATTTATTAAAAAATCCAGGATTAGATAGGACTTTATTAGGTAATGGTCTTGCAACATTTTTTGCAGGATTAATTGGAGGACCTACAAATACCACATATGGAGAAAATACTTCAGTAGTTGGTATGACAAAAGTTGCATCAGTTTGGGTAATTGGGCTTGCTGCAATAATGGCAATAGTTTTAGGATTTTTTAGTAAATTTACAGCACTTGTATATACAATACCAAATGCTGTTGTAGGAGGAGTTTCATTAATTCTATATGGATTTATAGCTGTAAATGGATTAAAAGTATTAATACAAAATCAAGTTAATTTTAATAATACTAAAAATGTAATAGTTGCATCTGCAATGCTTGTTTTAGGATTAGGCGGAGCAGCAATTTCTATAGCAAGTGGAGATATAACTGTAACAATATCTGGAATAAGTTTATCAGCATTAGTAGGGATCATATTAAATCTTTGCTTACCTAAAGAAAAAGAAAATAAAATAGAAGAAAAACTAGAAAATAAAGTGGAAGAAAAAGAAACAAAAAAGTCAAAAAAAGATGTAAGTGATGTAGAAGAATTAAATTCTAAAAAAGAAGAAAAAGAACTCAAAGTAAAAAAAGAGCCAGCAAAAAGAAAAACAACTACTACTAAGAAAACATCAAATAAAGTAACTAAAACAGAAAACAAACCTAAGAAAACAACTACAAAAAAGGTAGCAACAAGTAAAACAGTAGCTACAAAGAAAAAAACACCAAGTAAAACAACAGCACAAAAGAAAAGCACATCAAAAACTAAAACTGCAACAACCAAAAAGAAAATAAACAAAAAAGAAGAGGCAAATGTATAGATTGTAAATAAAAGAGAAATCTTGTATTATTATATGAGGTTTCTTTTTATATCTTTAAAAAAATTACAAAAACCCTTTTAAAAAACCCTGAAAAGATATATAATATTAAAAGCGTAATTCTTGTTATATATTCTATATGACAAGAATAAAAAATTTAGGGAGAATTTATGAATAAAAAGTGGGAATATTATGAATCAGATGATAAAAAAGTAAAAGAAATATCAGATAAATTTAATATATCCAGCTTACTTGCAAAAGTATTGGTAAATAGAGGAATAGTAGATGATGAACAAATAAGAGTATTTTTAAATCCTACAAGAAATGATTTCTATAATCCGTTTTTAATGCCAGATATGGAAATTGCAGTAAATAGAATAATTAAAGCAATAAATAATAATGAAAAAGTAATAATATATGGTGATTATGATGTTGATGGAATTACCAGCACAACGGTATTAAAAAAATTCCTAGCTGAAAGGGGATTAGAGGCAGGTTACTATATTCCAAACAGATTAGAAGAGGGATATGGATTAAACAAAGATGCAATAGAAGATATAATTAATCAAAAATATACATTAATCATAACAGTAGATTGTGGAATATCTGGAGTAGAAGAAATAGAACTTTGTAACAAATTTGGAATAGATACAATTATAACAGACCATCATGAACAGCTAGAAGAACTTCCAAGAGCTCTTGCAGTAATTGATGCAAAAAGGAAAGATAATACATATCCATTTAGAGGACTTGCAGGTTGTGGAGTTGTTTTTAAACTAATTCAAGCAATATCTATGAAATTAGGATTAGATGATAAAGAGTATTTAAAATATTTAGATATAGTATGTGTTGGCACAATATCTGATATAGTTCCATTAGTTGATGAAAATAGAGTTATTGCAAAATTAGGTTTAATGCTTATTGCACAAACGAAGAATATAGGTCTTAGGACACTTATAATAGAATCAGGTTATAAAAAAGTAGATTCTAATACAATTTCATTTGGAGTAGCACCTAGAATTAACGCATGTGGAAGAATGGGATATCAAAATGAAGCACTAAACTTATTTTTAACAAATAACATAGAAAAAGCAAGAGCAATTACACTAAAACTAAATAAATATAATGCTCAAAGGCAAGCTAAAGAGAAAGAAATTTTTGAGCAAGCAATTTCAAAGCTTGAAAAAGAAGATACAAATAATTTAAACAGTATAGTTCTATGTGGAGATAATTGGCATCATGGAGTAATTGGAATAGTTGCATCAAAAATAGCAGAAAAATTTTTCAAACCAACAATACTTATCTGTTTTGAAGGAAATGAAGGTAAAGGATCAGGAAGAAGCCTTCCAGGCTTTGATTTACATGGAGCATTAGTAAGTTCCAGTGAATATTTAGAAAAATACGGTGGACATGAAATGGCAGTTGGAGTTACACTAAAAAAAGAAATGTATAATGATTTTAAGAAAAAATTTGAAGAAATTGCAGTTTCTAAAAACATAAAAGATATTGTTCCAGTTATAAAAATAGATGGAATTGTTACTTTAAAAGATATAAAAAAAGAGACAATAAAAGAAATAGAACGACTAGAGCCATTTGGTGAAAAAAATAAGAGACCAATATTTGTATATAAAAACTTAAAAATTGATTCAATAAGAGCGTTGTCAGAAGGAAAACACCTAAAACTCACATTAAAAGATGATAATATATTAATAAATGCGATTGGATTTAATTTGGGATATTTATCAGAAGAGTATACAATAGGTGATAAAATAGATGTAGCAGGAGTACTAGAAATAAATAACTTTGGAAATCAAGAAATAGTTCAAATAAATATAAAAGATATAATGAAATCAATTTAAATGGGAAAGGGAGCAATATATGCAAAACAAAGAAAAAATCACTATAGAAAGTGTTATTGAAAAAATGAAAAATAATAACCCTAAATCAAATAGCGATCTTATACAAAAGGCATATGATTATGCAAAAGCTAATCATAAAGATCAAAAGAGATTATCAGGAGAAGAATATATTGTGCATCCATTAGCTGTATCATATATTCTAGCTGATTTAGAATTGGATGACAGTACAATTGCATCAGCACTTCTTCATGATGTTGTGGAAGATACAGACGTTACTCATGAAGATATAGTACGTGAATTTGGAGAAGAAATTGCTGATATGGTAGATGGAGTAACAAAACTTCGGAAAAATCAAGTATTCTAGTATAGAAGAACAACAAGTAGAAAATTATAGAAAAATGTTTCTTGCTATGGGAAAAGATATAAGGGTAATACTTATAAAACTTGCAGATAGACTTCATAATATGAGAACACTAAAACATTTAACAAGAGAAAGACAAATAGCAAATGCTAAAGAAACAATGGATTTATATGCACCACTTGCAAATAGATTAGGTATTTATTCTTTAAAATGGGAGTTAGAAGATCTAGGATTCAGATATTTACATCCAGAAGAATATAGAGAACTAGTTGAAGGAATAGAAAAGAAAAGAGAAGAACGTTTAGAGTTTATCGAAAAAATAATGGATGAAATAAGAGTAGAACTTAAAAAAGAAAATATAGATGCAGAAATAAAAGGAAGAGCAAAACATTTATATAGTATATATAGAAAAATGAAAAGAGACAATATAACACTTGATCAGGTATATGACCTATTTGCACTTAGAATAATTGTAAATTCTGTAAAGGATTGTTATGCAGCACTTGGAGTAGTACATGATTTATATACACCAATGCCAGGACGTTTTAAAGATTATATAGCTGTTCCAAAGCCAAATATGTATCAATCAATACATACTACTCTTTTAGGACCAAATGGAACTCCATTTGAAGTACAAGTACGTACATGGGACATGCATCAAGTAGCTGAATTTGGTATTGCTGCTCACTGGGCATATAAGGAAGCTAATAATAATACAGGTAAGAAATCCAATGTAATAGTATCAGATGATAAACTTGCTTGGCTTAGAGAAACACTAGAGTGGCAAAAGGATACGCAAGATCCAGATGAATTTTTGAAAACATTAAAAACAGAGCTTTTTGAAGATGAAGTATATGTATTTACCCCAAGAGGAGAAATAAAAACACTTCCAAGAGATGCAACACCAATAGACTTTGCATATTCTATACATGCAGAAGTTGGACATAAGATGGTTGGATGTAAAATAAATAGTAAAATGATGCCAATAGTTACAAAATTAAAAAGTGGAGATATAGTAGAAGTTATAACATCAGATTCTTCAAAAGGACCAAGTAGAGATTGGCTAAAATTTGTAAAGAGTTCAAGTGCAAAGACAAAGATTTCACAATGGTTTAAAAAAGCAGAAAGAGAAGAAAATATTGTAAGAGGAAAAGAAACTCTTGATAAAGAAATAAAAAGAATAGGAATGTCGCATAGCGATTTGTTTAAAACTGAATGGGTAAATAGTGTGCTTGAAAGATATCATTACTCTAATACAGATGATATGTTTGCAAGCATAGGATTTGGAGCCATATCACCAGGAAAAATAATTGCAAGACTGTTAGAAGAATATAAAAAGGAACATGAAGAAGAAATAATAGAAGAAAAGCTTCAAGAATTAACAACTAGAAAAAATATTGTAAAAAAACCACCAAAATCTGGTGTAGTTGTAAAAGGAATAGAAAATTGTTTAGTTAAATTTTCAAAATGTTGTAATCCAGTTCCGGGTGATGACATAATAGGATATATTACAAAAGGAAGAGGGGTTTCAATACATAGAACTGATTGTATAAATGTACAAGATTTATTACAAGATGAAAATAGAATAATAGATGTTTCGTGGTATAATGAAAAAACTGAAGGGGCATACAATGTTGTTGTTGAGGTATTCTCAAATGATAGAACAGGACTTCTTTCAGATATTGTAAAAGAAATAACTTCACAAAAAATTAATATAATGGGAGTAAACACTAAAACAAGTAAAGAAAGAATTGCTACAATTGAAATAACAATAGAGGTAGAAAATATAGAACAGTTAAGTAAAGTTATTAAAAGTATTAGAAAAGTTGATAGTGTATATGAAGTAAAAAGAAAGAAATAAGGAAGTGTACAAATGATATTAAAAAGAATTAAATTAGATATGCCTATGGTTGGAGAAACAAATTGTTATATAATTCAAGATGAAAAAACAAAAGAAACAATGGTAATTGATCCAGGAGGAGAAGTAGATAAAATTTCAGAAATGTTAGACACCTTGCATGCTAATATAAAATATATAGTACTTACGCATTGCCATGGAGATCATATATCAGGCGTAAAAGAGTTGAAAGAGAAATACGGAGGAAAAATTTTAATTCATATTGAAGATGCATCAGGGTTGAAAAATCCAATGATAAATTTAGCAGATTATATTGGACTTAAAACTGTTAGTTTAGAAGCGGATTCAAGATTAAATGATAACGATTTAATACATATAGGAGATATAGAATTTAAAGTTCTCCATACACCAGGACATACAAAAGGTGGGATTTGTTTATATATAGAAAATCAAAAGATACTTTTTTCAGGGGACACTATATTTAGAGGTACATGGGGAAGAACAGATTTACCTACAGGAAGTTTTGAAGATGTAATAAAATCAATAACAGAAAAAATAATGACACTTCCAGAAGATACAATAATTTATCCGGGACATCGGAAAATCAACAATGGTAAGAGAAGAAGAACCAATATATTTAGAATTAAAACCAAAAGAATACTAAAACGAGGGAAATGCCTCAATCTATGAGAAATGCCTGTGACTGAGGCTTGTCCCTCATCCGAATAAGGTTTGTCCCTCAAACCTTATAATTAAGAGAGGAGAGAGATTTTATGAATAAGGTACAACCAAAAACATTATCAGGTTTTATGGAACTTTTGCCAAATGAACAGGTTCTATTTAATCAAATGCTAGATAAAATAAGAAGTTCATATGAAAAGTTTGGATTTCTTCCAATAGATACACCAGTAATTGAAAGTTCACAAGTGCTTCTTGCAAAAGCAGGAGGAGAAACCGAAAAGCAATTATATAATTTTACAAAAGGAGATAGTGATTTGACATTAAGATTTGACTTAACAGTTCCTCTTGCAAAATATGTAGCAGAATATTACAACCAAATTACATTTCCATTTAGAAGATATCAAATAGGAAAAGTATATAGAGGAGAAAGAGCTCAACGTGGTAGATTTCGTGAATTCTATCAATGTGATATAGATATAATTGGAGATGGAAATCTAAGTATAATAAATGATGCAGAAATACCAGGGGTAATGTACGAAACATTTAAAAGTTTAGGATTAGAAAATTTTTCAATACATATCAATAACAGAAAAATATTAAATGGGTTATTTGAAGCGGCAAATGTAAAAGAAAAATCAGTAGATATAATGAGAACAATTGATAAAATAGAAAAGATAGGAAAAGAAACTGTAGTTGCTATATTTAAAGATGACTACAATATGAAAGAGGAAAGTATTAGTAAAATTGTTAGCTTAATAGAAATAAATGGAACAACTGATGAAAAATTAGAAAAATTAGATAGCTTAGGAATAGATAATGAGCTATACCAAAAAGGTGTTGAAGAATTAAAAGAAGTAGTTAAGTATATAAGATTATTTAATATTCCTGACGAAGCATTTGAGATAGATTTAAGTATAGCAAGAGGATTAGATTATTATACTGGAACAGTGTATGAAACATTTTTAAATGACTACAAATCAATTGGAAGCATATGTTCAGGTGGAAGATATAACGATTTAGCAGGATATTATAAAGATAAAGAATTGCCAGGTGTAGGAATGTCAATAGGACTTACAAGACTATTCTTTATATTAAATGATATAGGATTAATAAAAACAGATAAAAAATCAATATCAGATGTTTTAGTTATATCAATGGTAGAAGATGTAAGTAAATCTATAGAAGTAGCAAATGAGTTAAGAAATGCTGGAATAAATACAGAAATTTATTTTGAAAATAAAAAAATAAAAGCTAAATTCAAATATGCTGACAGATTAAATATACCATATGTTATAGTAATAGGAGAAGATGAAATAAAATCAGATATATTAACTATAAAAAATATGCAAGAAGGAACTCAAGAACAATTAAAAATAGAAGAGATTATTAAAAAACTACTGTGATTGGGAAATATACTATAATAATTTAGGGACGGTCCCTATGCAACATTTTGTCGCATCTGGGACAGTTTTCTTTTTATTGTATAGAAAAATCCTGAATACCATTATAAAAAAATTAATTCATATAAAAATAAAATATGAATAAATATTAATAATGATTATTATTTAGGAGAGTTACATATGAATATTGCGGTAATAAACATTAAAGATATTATTAAATATGCATTTAAATTAGTAATTATAATCTGTTTAATATATATATGCACACAAATAATTAATAAGTCAAGCATTACAAAGAAAGAGAAAGTAAAGGTGAATTTAGAAAACAGTGTAGGAAAACTCAATAATTATACATTTTTGGAATGCTTAGATGCATCAATATCATTATTTTCATATAAAAAAACGGATAATAATATGGCTTTATCTAATCAAGATATACTTGCAATGGGTACAGGAATATTTGATGAATCGATTCTTTTAAATACTGATTTAGTAATAAATGAAAATGAATTAACAATAGATGATGCAGAAGAACTTGCAAAACAAGTGGAGGAAATTCCAAAAGATGCAACTACAGAAGCAGTTCAAGAAAATAATATAACAGCGAAGTATACAACAACATATAAAGATATAAAAATAAATAATCAAAGCAAGTATGATATAACAGAAGAAATGTTAGTTCCAGATGTAGAAATTACTAATAAAAAAGATATTTTAATTTATCATACTCATACATGTGAAAGTTATACCCCAAGTAAGCGGTTATGAATATAAAGCAAGTGGAAATTTTAGAACGACTGATTTAAACTATAGTGTAGCAAGAGTTGGAACTGAACTTACAACATATTTAAAAAACAAAGGGTTTAATGTAACACACAATACAACATATCATGATTATCCTGCATATTCGGGATCATATGCAAGATCACTAGAAACAATTCAAAACTTGTTGTCAGGTGAAGATACTCAAATAGTAATAGATTTACATAGAGATGCAGTAGGTAGCAGTAGTTCATATGCACCAACAGTTAAAATAAATGATAAGTACGCTGCACAAATGATGTTTGTAATTGGTACAGATGGAGGAGGATTAGAACATCCAAATTGGAAACAGAATTTAAAAATTGCAGTAAAAATCCAAGAAAAAGCAAATGAAATGTACCCTGGATTATTTAGACCTATAATAATTAGAAATTCAAGATACAATCAACATTTAACAACTGGTTCATGCATTATAGAAGTAGGAGCAACAGGTAATACTTTAGATCAATGTATATTAAGTATGCAATGCTTAGCAAATATATTTGAAGAGACATGCAAATAATTAGAAATTTGAATTAAATTTAAAAAAATAGTTGTAAAAGAATCAGTTAATTGATATACTTATATCATAATAAATATAAGTATATCAATTTTATTTTAGGAGGTAATAAAATGGATGAACAAAATATAAATAATGAAGAGGTAAATGAAAAAGTAGACACAGCAAGTGAAAGTATTCAAATTGCAGATGATGTAGTTGCAGTGATTGCAGGAAAAGCAGTTTCTGAAGTAAATGGAGTTGCTGGAATGGCAGGTGGATTCGCAGGAGGAATTACAGAAGTATTAAGTGGAAAGAAAAATTTATCTAAAGGAATAAAAGCTGATATTGGAGAAAAAGAAGCAAAAATAGATGTTAATATAATTGTGGAATATGGTGTAAGAATACCTGACGTAGCTTTTGAAATACAAAACAGAGTAAAAAAAGCTGTTGAAACAATGACAGGATTAACAGTATCTAGTGTAAATGTTCATGTACAAGGAGTAAAAACAACTGAGGAAAAAGAAGAACAGGTAGAAAAAGTAGAAGAAGAATAAACATTAAAACATTAAGGGGAAATATGAGTCCTCTTACAATAAAGGAGAAATAAATATGAAATTTTTAGATAAGTTTAATTTAGTATTATTTTCAATAATAATTTTAGTAATATCATTAACAATATGTATATTATCATTTGGATGGTTAGATTTAAATTTAGCACTAAATGGAATATCATTTTTAGTAACAGAGGATGTAGCAACTAATATAGTATTAGCAGTATCTATTATTTTAATATTGCTTTCATTAAAATCAATATTCTTTAATTCTTTTTCAAAAGAAAAAATGGAAAGTAAAGAAGGAATATTATTAGAAAATGATAATGGGAAATTACTAGTTTCAAAAGATACTATAGAAAGTTTAACAAATGCAGTAGTAAAATCTTTTGAAAGTGCAGAAAATGTAATGACAAAAGTAGATGTAGATAGTGAAAGCCATGTAAAAATATATATAACTTTATTTGTATACCCAGATGCAGTTATAAAAGAATTATCAAATAAATTACAAATTAATGTAAAAGATACAATTAAAAAATCTTTAGATTTAGAAGTAACAGAGGTCAATATTAGGATAAAAAATATAAGTGCTAAAAAAGAACCAAATATTAAAGAGTAGAAGGATGTAATTATATGAAAGATTTTGAAAACTTTTTAAAAAAATATAAAGGAGCAATAATCGGAGGATTAATTGCGTTAGTAGCTTTATTATTAAACTTCCATAAAGTATTAATATGGATTATTATAATAGTTGCTGGTATAGTTATTGGTAATTATATTCAAAACAATAAAGAATTTGTAAAAGATAAATTAAAATCATATATAGATAAACTTTAATCGGAGGAAAATAATGAACAGATCTAAAGCAAGAGAATTAGCATTTAAGTTACTATACCAAATAGAAGTACAAAAAGAAATAAATGAAGAAGACATACAACTATTCTTTGACAATAATGAAGTTAATTCTATAGAAGCAAAGGAATATATTAATGAAATGGTAAATGGAATTAATAAATATTCAAAAGAAATTTTAGAGCAAATATCTAAAAATTTAAAAGAAGATTGGGAAATAGAAAGAGTTTCAAAAGTAAATTTATCTCTTTTAAAACTTGCAATATATGAAATTATATATAAACAACTACCGTATAAGGTTGTAATTAATGAAGTTGTAGAACTTGCAAAAAAATATGGAGAGGAAACATCTCATTCATTTATAAATGGAATACTTGCAAGTGTTGTTAAGGAGGTTTAAATCTTTGAGACCAGAACCAATCACAGTAACTTATTTAAATAAATATATAAAAGATAGAGTAGCAGAAGATGAATATTTAAAAAGTGTTTTTGTAAAGGGTGAAATATCTAATTTCAAACACCATTATACAGGACATATGTACTTTACACTAAAAGATGAGAATTCTTTAATAAAGTGTATTATGTTTAAATCATCTACTGCTACTTTGAATTTTATACCAAAGGATGGAATGAAAGTACTTGTTTTAGGTAGCGTTGCTGTATTTGAACGTGATGGAGTATATCAAATATATGTTAAAGCAATGCAAGAAGATGGTATAGGAGACTTATATAAAGAATACGAAGAGCTAAAAAACAAGCTAGAAAAAGAAGGATATTTTAATGAAAATCACAAGAAAAAAATACCATTTATGCCTGAAACAATTGGAGTATTAACATCACAGACTGGATCAGTTATACGAGATATAATAAATGTATCAACAAGAAGAAATCCAAATGTACATATTAGACTATTTCCAATACCAGTCCAGGGGAAAAAAGCAGAGCTAGAGATTGCAGATAGCATTAGAATAATGAATGAAAATCATCTAGCAGATGTATTAATTTTAGCAAGAGGTGGAGGAAGTATTGAAGATTTATGGCCATTTAATGAGGAAGTAACTGCAAGAGCAATATATAATTCTAAAATACCTATAATTTCAGCAGTAGGTCACGAAACAGACTTTACAATAGCAGATTTTGTAGCTGATTTAAGAGCACCTACACCATCTGCGGCAGCAGAACTTGCAGTTCCAGATATAGAAGAAATAAACATTAAATTAGATACATATAAAAATAGATATAAAAATGCATTAAAAAAGAAAATTGAATATATGAAATTAAGATATGAAAAGTGTATTGCATCTAAAATATTTACAGATCCAGCATCTAAAATAAAAGAATTATATATAGAATTAGATAACCAAATAAAGCTTTTAGAAAATAATATGATAAATAAAATAAAAGATTTGAAGACTAGTGCAGTAAAAACAATTTCAAGATTGGATACATTAAGTCCATTAAAAACTTTAACAAGAGGATATTCAATAGCTGAAAAAAATAAAAAAAGTATAAAAAGTGTAAAAGAATTAAAAAAGAATGATATAATAGACTTGAAATTTATAGATGGTAAAATAGAAACAAAAGTTATATAAAAGTAAGGAGATAATTACTATGATTAAGAAAAAAAAGGAAATTATAATTGGAACAATGATAGCTGTAATATTAGTAATCGCAATTGTATTATTAACTATAAAGCTAATAAATATAAGAAAAAACAAACAAAATGATGAAAATATTGATGAAAATATAGTAATTGAAAACGAAATAATTGATAATGAAGTAGATAATGAATTAAACAATGAAAGTGAAAGCGAAATTGAAAATGAAACAATAAATGATGAAAATGATAATACTACATATGAAAATACAGCTCAGAATAAAATCGAAAGTACTCCTATCGCAGATTCTGAACAAGAAGTAGATGAACAAACAATTCAAAAACAACAAAGTGCTCAGGAAAAGGCAATAAGTATAGCAAAAAAAGATTGGGGAGAAGATAACACAGTGTATTTTTCATATGAAGGAAACAATAATGGAAAATATAGAGTATGTGTAAGAAAAGCTGATACAACTTATGCTATAAGATATTATATAATAAATGTGAATAATGGAACATTTGAAATTGAAGAATAGGAGGATAAAATGGAAGAAAAAATAAACTTTGAAGATACAATGAAACAATTAGAAGAAGTTGTTCAAAAGCTGGAAAATGGAGAATTAAACTTAGATGAATCTATTAAAGAATTTGAAAAGGGAATGAAACTTTCAAAAAGTGCAAGTAAATATTTAGAAGATGCAGAAAAGAAAATTACTATATTAGTAAAAAACAGTGAAGGTAATTTAGAAGAAGAAGAGTTTTAGATTCTAGTGACTGTTTTGAACCGTAGTTAAAATTAAAATATAAAATTAATTTTAGAATAGTTAAAATGAAGAGTGAATAGTGAAAACTACAAAACTCTTCGAGTTTTGAAGGAGGTATTTATGGAAGATATTGAAATAGCAAGAAATGCAAAACTAAAAAATATAAATGAAATTGCAACAAAACTTGGAATAGATGAGGAATATGTTGAACAATACGGAAAATACAAGGCAAAAATATCAAACAAATTATATGAAAAAAAGAAGAATGATAAGAATGGAAAACTTATACTTGTAACTTCAATCAATCCAACACCTTTAGGAGAAGGAAAAACAACAATTTCTATAGGACTTGCAGATGGACTCTCACAAATAGGTAAGAAATCAATATTGGCATTAAGAGAACCTTCACTTCGGACCAGTTTTTGGAATAAAGGGTGGAGCAACAGGAGGAGGATATGTACAAGTTGCACCAATGGATGAGATAAATCTTCATTTTACTGGTGATATACATGCAATAACATCAGCTAACAATTTACTTTCAGCAATAATTGATAATCATATCTTTCAAGGAAATGAATTAGAAATTGATAAAGTAATATGGAAAAGATGTGTAGATTTAAATGATAGAGCTTTAAGAAAAGTAAAAATATGTTTATCAGGTGAAAAAAATGCTGTTCCAAGAGAAGATGGATTTGATATAACTGTTGCATCTGAAATAATGGCAATATTCTGTTTAGCAGAAGATTTAGATGATTTAAAGAGAAGAATTGGAAATATAGTTATTGGATATAATAAAAAAGGAAAAGAAGTAAAAGCAAAAGATCTAAAAGCAGAAGGAGCAATGACTGTTCTTTTAAAAGATGCATTTAAACCAAATTTAGTTCAAACACTAGAAAACACACCAGCAATTATTCATGGAGGACCATTTGCAAATATAGCACATGGATGTAACAGTGTAATTGCTACTAAAATGGGCATGAAGCTAGCAGATTACTGTATAACAGAAGCAGGATTTGGAGCAGATTTAGGTGCAGAAAAATTCTTAGATATTAAATGTAGAAATTTACCTAAAAAACCAGATAGTGTTGTTTGTGTTGCTACGATTAAAGCACTTAAATATCATGGTGGAATGCCAATAGAAAATATAAAAGAAGAAAGTATAGAATACTTAGAAAAAGGAATTCATAATTTATTAAAACATATAGATAATTTAAAAAATGTATTCGGATTAAATGTAATAGTTGGAATAAATAAATATATAACAGATACAGACAATGAAATAGAATATTTAAGAAAAAAACTAGAAGAAAAAGGCGTTGATATAAGTTTAGTAGAAGCTTGGGAAAAAGGTGGAAAAGGAGCAATAGATTTAGCTAAAAAAATAGTAGATTTATGTGAAAAACCATCAAACTTTACATATTGCTATGAAATAGAAGATAAGATAAAAGAAAAAATAGAAAAAATAGCTACTAAAATATATGGAGCTGAGCGGAGTGGAATATACAGACGAAGCATCAAAAATAATAGAAAATTTAGAAAAAAACGGATATGGAAATATGCCAGTATGTATCGCAAAAACACAATATTCTTTATCAGACAATGCAAAAGACTTATTATGTGAAAATACTTTTAAAATCCATGTAAAAGATGTAATATTAAAATCAGGGGCAGGATTTATAGTAATACTTACAGGAAATATATTTACAATGCCAGGACTCCCAAAAGTACCTGCATCAGAAAAAATTGATATAGATGAAAATGGAGAAATAGTAGGAATATTTTAAATTATTCCATAGCCAGCTATAAATCACAAAAATGCAAAATAGGTTTCAGAAACGGAACCTATTTTCTTTACAATTTTCTGAAATTCAAGCAAGGATTAATCAAGAAGATAATACACTTATTGTTTTGAAGAATCCTGATTGCCAAATTTTAGATGAAATTAAATTTGACTTATATGAGATTGCGCCACATGTAGAAATTATTTAAAAATGCTATACTGCCCATAGCATTTTAAATTTTTAAAATGCATAAAAGAACCATTTTTGGCAAAAATAATTCCAAAGGTGGTTTTTTATGAAATTTTTTTTAAAAAATAAAAAAACAAAAAATATAGTATTGGTAATAATACTTATATTTTCAATTCTATCTTATTTATCATACAATATCTTTTTTAGAAAAGACTCAAACTCATCTTATGCACTTTCAAAGTATGGATCTAGAAGTGATGAAGTAAGGCAAATTCAAACAAAATTAAAAAGATGGGGATATTATAATGGTTCAGTAGATGGAATTTATGGTTCTCAAACTTTATCTGCAGTAAAATGGTTTCAATCTAAAAATGGACTTACAGTAGATGGGATAGCTGGTCCAAAAACACTACAAGCTATGGGAATATATTCATCGTCTACAACTAGCACAGCAACTAACTCAGGATCAGATTCAAATTTGCTTTCAAGGTTAGTATATGCAGAGGCAAGAGGTGAACCATATTCGGGGCAAGTTGCAGTTGCATCGGTTGTACTAAATAGAGTGAAAAGCTCATCTTTTCCAAATAGCGTAGCAGGAGTTATATATCAATCTGGAGCATTTTCAGTAGTAAATGATGGTCAAATAAATTTGTCGCCAAATGCAACAGCAAAAAAAGCTGCACAAGATGCAATAAATGGATGGGATCCGTCATATGGAGCAATATACTATTTTAATCCAAATACTGCAACAAGTGCATGGATTTGGTCGAGACCTTTAACTGTTGTAATAGGAAATCATAGATTTTGCAAATAGAATTTTGAGGAGAGCCCCAAAATTCTATTTTTCATTTGAGAATATTAAATCTTCTTTAGTATATTCATTAGGATTTAATCCTACTTTTGCTTTCATATAGTTCAAAAGAAATATAAATATTACAAGGAATGTAGAACCTATAATTATAAAAGTATAGGCAGTAGTTGTTATACTTAGCAAGAATGATGCGAAAAATGATAGTATAACACGACCTAAATTTTCAAGTAATGAGTTAACAGCAAATATTTTTGTATTAACATTAGGATTAGAAAAACTATTAAGGTATTTTTGCATTAAAGTAAAGTAAGGTCCTTTAACAATTCCTACTAGCATAATTGTCAATAAAGTACTTATAAGTGAAACTGTAAAACTAATATTACATATTACTAATAATCCTGTAAGTATGAAAGATGAAACTACAGAAAGTGAGAACCATGAAAGGGCTCTATTTCGTAATGTATTATGAAACCAATGTTGTTTACTTGCTGATAATGAAGCTATCATTTGCATAACTGCAAGTATTATACCAAAATATTGCTCAGGTACATCAATATCTACTAAAATACTGCTTCTTAATGTTCCAAATACTGATAGAATTCCCCAGAAACATAGTGAAAATACAAGTAAAGATTTTAAACGATTTGATTTTGTAATGTGTTTAAAAGTGGTTAAAATATCTTTATAATAAGAAACAAATCCAGATCGTTTTTTATTATCATGTCTTGTTTCAGGAATAGGTTCTTCAAATGCTAAAGATATTATTGTTGAAATTAAACAACAAATAAAACACATTATCATTGGAATATATGGATTAATTACATACAAAAATCCAGTACTAACAGAAGAAATTGCATCAACTATATAATAAAAACTACTTCCTTTGCCATCAATTCTTGAATATATTTTAGATGAAAAAGATGATTTAGGAATAGAGTCAGACAAGATTGTTGGTTCACAAATACCTTTTAATCCATATGCAATTGCTTGAATTAAATTATATAATATTAATAAATTAAATCCGTTACCAACAATTATCATTAATATACTTATAGTAACAAGAAGATTTCCTGTCAATAATGATTTCTGCTTTCCAATTGAATCAGTTATATTTATACAAAATATTTGAAAAATTACACGGAAAATTGCATAAAAAGAATCTGCAAGCAAAACTTGTGATGCAGTAAAACCTTTCACTTGTGTTAGAAATAAGAATGTTATTGCATAGTAAAACAATAAATCCCAAGAAAACATTTTATATATTGGAAAAATTCTCATGTTATTTTTTCTTATCATTTGTACATTCATTAATTTTATCTCCCAAATAATAATTTAAAATAATTATATATGAATAAAATAATTTAATCAAGACTATACAGTCATAATTTAGAATTTACAAAACAGTAAATATTGAAATCAACATAAATTAGTGCTATAATATTACTAGCATTTTTTATTAACACATTTTGTCTGTGGTGTGTGCCAATAAATTTAAATTATTTAGAGGAGTGACTTATATGAAACTAAAGCTTAGTTCACAAACAGAGAAAGGACGGTTTAAACTAGAATCTATTTCAATAAAATGTGATGAAAAAGGCGATTATCATATAGTTATAAATGATTGTGATATGTTAGTAACAGAATTTAATCATAATAACAAATATGCTGAGGACGCTATATATAGAAAATTCTTTGATGGAATTGAAATAGAACTAACACCTATAAATAATCAGACTAATAGATATCTATTTGTACTATTACAAGATGGAGAATGGGTGGAATACCATAAAACTAATAAAAAGTGAAAATGCTATTAACAGACACGAAAAAGGGATATATAAAATATCTCTTTTTTGTTTTAGCTAAACATTAAAATCTTGACATTAATTCAAGATATTGATAATATATAGGCATAAGTGGAGGAATAGATGATTTTTTATCCTAACATATATTTAAATAATGTAAAAGAAATAAAAATAGAACTACTAAAAGAAAATAATATTAAAGGACTTTTGTTAGATGTAGATAATACACTTATTGATTTTAATTTAAAAGTATTAGAAGGATCAAAAGAATGGTGTGAAGACTTAAAAAAAGAAGGAATAAAGATATGTATACTATCTAACACTAATAAAATAGAAAAAGTAAAAAGAGTAGCTAAAGAATTAGATTTACAATACATAAACTTTGCAAAAAAACCTTTTAAAAAAGGATTTAAAAAAGCAATAAAATTATTAGATTTAGATGCTAAAAATATTGCAACAGTTGGAGATCAAATAATGACAGATGTTCTTCGGTGGTAATAGAATGGGAATGTTTACAATTCTTACAAAACCACTTCGGTAAAAAAGATATATTTATAACAAGAGTAAAAAGACCTTTAGAAAATATTATAATAAAAAGATATTTAAAAAAGGTAAATAAGAAAGCGAGAGATAAAGATGTATTTTAATGATGTACATATACTATACTATGTTGCATTTGCAATAATCGGAGGTATGTTTGGACAATTTGTTGATTATTGTAATAAATGTTTTTTAAGGGAACAAAAGATATTCTCAAAAGATAATTTTTTAAAATATAAAAAAACAATGATTCCAAATTATTTGTTAATAGCAGTTACAGCAATAGGATATATAGCTTTAGTATATAAATTCGGCATTCGTTCTGAACTAACTGCAAACATAGATTTAATTAAATATATAGTACTTTTACCAATGATTTTATGTGCATTTGTTGTGGATTTAAAAGAACAAATAATACCAAACAGATTAAATTTAATAATATTTGAAGTAGGACTAGTATTTGTATTTTTATATGGATTTAGTAATATAAATATAGCTTTAAATATGTTAATCGGAATGATAGCAGGTGGAGGAATATTCTTAATTATTACATTGCTTGGTGGACTTATTGCTGGTAAAGAAGCAATGGGAATGGGAGATGTAAAATTAATGGGAGCACTAGGACTATATTTTGGATTGCAAAATATAGTTGTAATATCTGTATTGGCATTTTTAATAGGAGCAATTGGAAGTATAATATTTATGATAATTAGCAAAAAAAATGCAAATACATATATACCATTTGGACCATTTATTGTTATATCATCAATTATAACAATATTTGTACCATTCAATATTTTATTTAATATATTAATGGAGATTTTCACATTAGGAATGTATTAGTATAGTTAAGAGTAAAATTAAATAATTAAGAGTACAAAATTTGTTTTTAGAAAATTTCAGGAAGGAGGCAGATTATGAACCATAAAATACGTATCTTAAGAGAAAAATTAAAAAGTTTAAACTTAGAAGGGATGATAGTATCAAATCCTATTAATATAAGATATCTTACAAATATAGAGTCAGAAGGTATTTTATTAATTACAAGAAAAGAAAATATTTTTTTAACATATACAATGTATATAGAAGATGTAAATAGAACACTTACAATAGATGATGAAATAATTGTTGCAGATATGAGAGATGTATCAAGGGAAGAAGCAGAAAACTTTTTTGTATTCTGCGAAAATATAGGATTTGAAGAAAACTATGTAACATATGAAGAATATAAGAGATTAAAAAGAAGATATAGAATTAATAATATGGTTGAAACAGAAAATATAATTGAGAAACAAAGAATGATTAAAGACAAAGAAGAAATAGAAAAAATAAAAAAAGCTTGTGAGATTACAGATGACTGTTTTAAACATTTGTTAGAATATATAAAAGAAGGTATGACAGAAAAGCAAATAGCTCTAGAAATTGAAGTATTTTTTAAAAAACATGGAGCAGAAGGAGTTTCGTTTGACCCAATAGTAGCTGTTCGGAGAAAACTCATCTATACCACATTGGATACCATCTGATAGAAAAGTAAAGAATGCAGATCCAATACTAATAGATATGGGATGTAAATATAAAGGATACTGCTCGGACATGACAAGAACAATATTTATGGGATGTATGCTTGAAGAAGTAAAACCAGTATATAATTTGGTTTTAAAAAATCAAAAAAATGTATTGGATGTAATGAGAAGTAATTACAATATAAAAACACTTTCAAGAGGTGTTGATGATAGTTTTAAATTAAACAACTATATTTTAATACATTCTTTAGGACATGGCGTAGGTTTAGATATACATGAAATGCCTTATATTAATTCAAAAAATGAAAGCTTCTTAAAAGAAAATATGGTAGTAACTAATGAACCAGGAATATATTTACCAGGGAAATATGGAATTAGAATTGAAGATACAGTTCTAATTACAAAAACAGAATGTATTTCACTTACTAATTCTGAAAAAGGATATGTAGTAATTTAGAAAAAATCCAATTGAAATATGGATAAGAAATATTATAGTATTATATTGTAAAAGGAGAAGAAAAATGAGAATATTAAAAGATTTTAACATACCAGATTTTAAATTTCCAAAATTAAAAATGAAAAATGTAGAAAATATTGACGAGGTGAAAGTAGATTATGAAACTATAGAGAAAAAACAAAAAGAAGCAAAAGGAAAAAATAGATACCATGAACAAACTCATTATAAGACAATAAAAGAAATATTTATAAGGTCAAGAGAAAAATTTGCAAATGATGTGTGTATATTAGAAAAATTTAATCCAAAGGAAGCATTTACAGAAATTACATTTAAAGAGTTTACAGATGATGTAATTGCTTTAGGTACAGCACTTACAAATAAATATAATCTAAAAGATGAAAGAATTGTTATAGTTGGAGAAAATACATATAATTGGTATGTATCATATATGGCAATGCTTTGTGGTGTTGGAATAGCAGTTCCAACAGATAAAGAGTTGCCAGCAAATGAAATGCAAAACGTAATAGAACGTTCAAAGGCAACAGCTGTTATATATTCTTCTAAGAAAAAAGAAGTAATTAAAAAAATAGAAAATAATCTTCCAGGTGTTAAATATTTTATTCAAATGAATTCAGATGAAAAACTTGTTGGAAGACAAGTTGGATTTAATACAATACTTAATGAAGGTAAAGAAATGATAGCTTCTGGAGATGATTCTTTTATGAATATTGAGATAGATCCAGAAGAATTTAAAGTATTAATATTCACATCAGGTACAACATCAAATGCAAAAGGTGTTATGATTTGTAATAGAAACTTAGCAGAAAATGTAAATGCAGTAAGTCCATATGTAAAATTAGATGAGAATGATAGACTGTTTTCAGTATTACCTCTTCATCATACATATGAATCTTCAATAGGATTTTTATTACCATTTGCTAATGGATGCTCAGTTGCAGTATGTCAAGGACTTAAATATATAGTACCAAATTTAAAGGAAACCCAGCCAACAGCAATGCTTGCAGTTCCATTATTAATAGAAAGTTTATACAAAAAAATTAATGCTACAATTGAAAAAAGTGGAAAAGCAGGACTTGTAAATTCTATGATACATGTAACTAATGCTTTAAAAAGCGTTGGGGTAGATATAAAGAAAAAAGTATTCTCAGAGATTTATGAGAATCTAGGTGGAAAATTAAGAATAATAGTATCAGCTGCAGCTCCTATAGATGCAAAAATAGGAAAATGGATACAAGATATAGGAATAAGTTTTCTGCAAGGATATGGATTAACAGAAACAGCACCTATTGCAGCATTAACACCAGAGTTTGAACCTAAAATAGGCTCTGCTGGAAAAGCTGTTGTATGTGCAGAATTAAAAATAGATAATCCAAATGAAAATGGAGAAGGCGAAGTTCTAATAAAAAGTGAAACATTAATGATTGGATATTATGAAGATAAAGAAGCAACTGATGAAGTAATAAAAGTAGATGAAGAAGGAAATAGATGGTTTCATTCAGGAGATGTTGGGTATTTAGATGATGATGGTTTCTTATTTATAACAGGAAGAAGCAAAAATGTTATAGTAACTCAAAATGGTAAAAATATATATCCAGAAGAAATAGAATTAATGCTTGGAAACATACCAGAAATTAAAGAATGTATGGTATATGGAAAAGAAGTAGAAGGACAAAAAGAATTAGTAATTTCTGTTAAAGCAATTCCAAACTTTGAAGAAATTGAAGAAAAACACGGTAAAGATTTATCAGATGAGCAAATTCATGATATTATATGGGGAAAAATTAAAGAAGTAAATCATAAATTGACTTCATATAAAGCAATAAAAAATCTAGAAATCAAAAAAGACGAATTTATAAAAACAACAACACTTAAAATTAAGCGTTATGCTGAAATAAAAAAAGATAAACAATAAAGTTGGTCAAGAAAAAATAGAAATATTACAATTGTGTTACAATTTATGGAAATAGTTTTTTCTCTATTGACAGATTAGTTTAAAATGTATTAAAATAAGACTTAGATAAATTACAAATGTTCTATGTCCTATTAGACATTTTGTAGAATAAAGATATTACCTAGGACAAAGGAGGCGAGTTTACAATGCTTTTTTTTCATAAACCAGGCATAGTAAACGTGAAAATGATAATCACAGAAGAAAAAATTTTATCAAATATTGATAAAGTGCAAAAAATGATAAATCCAAACAATAAAAAGCAGATAATACAATTAGAAGAAGATGCATACTTTAAAGATTTAATAGATTCTATTAAAACATATTTAATAGAGTATCCAAAAAAGAAAAACTTCCCTGCAAGTGTATATAAAGCATCTTACGGGTTAGTAGAATATGCTACAAATCAATTTGAAGAAAATACAAAACAAATTGAAAAATTGATTAGACAAAGAGAGAACAATATATCTAAGGCTAGTGAATTAAAAGATGTATTTGAAGCAGTTCAGTCTAAAGACAAAGAATGGAAGACAAGAGTAAAACAAATAAGTAATATTATGTCAGATGATGTAATAGAAGCTTTAACGATAATTGGAAAATGTAAAACTAAAAGACCAGCTAATTATGATGATGCTGTAAAATTAATAAAAGCAAGAATATCAAATCTTGAAGGTAATTTACATATA
This sequence comes from uncultured Clostridia bacterium, assembly GCA_947623865.1. Classification (GTDB taxonomy): domain Bacteria; phylum Bacillota; class Clostridia; order TANB77; family CAG-508; genus CAG-452. Next base: position 22,867 of record CANQIC010000019.1, read on the forward strand.
GAAATAGATATGGAAAGAATAGAAGATAGATCAAAGGCTTTAAGTTATATAGGAATTGAAATAGCAGAAGCCTTAAAAGGTATACCAACACCAGTAGAAGTACCAGAAAAAGTACAAAAATCACAAAAGACACCAAAAGTACAAAAAGTAGTAGAAGAATCTATATCAGAAGAAGATTCATATATTGAAGAAACAAGATTTGAAGTTAAACCATCATTATGGCAAAGAATTAAAAATAGTAAATTAGTTAGAACAATATCATATATAATGAAGATAAGAGTAGTACTAGATGTTCCAGCACTTCCAGAAGGTAGAGGAGAAAATAACTAAAAATAAAAAAGGACGGAACTTATTTCCGTCCTATTTTTTTGAAAAATAAAAAAAGATGTGTCCCAAATGCGACAAGAATGTCCGTTAGAGACCGTCCTTAAGGAGGTTTTTATGAGTAAATATGATGAACAGTATTTGGATTTAGTGGAAAAGATACTTACAAAAGGATATTATGACCAGAATAGAACAGGTATTCCAACATATAAATTACCACACCAAATTTTACAATTTGATTTAGAAGAAGAATTTCCAATACTTACAACAAAATTTGTAGCTTTTAAAGCTGCTGTAAAAGAATTGCTATGGATATTCCAAAAGCAATCAAATAAAATAAGTGATTTACATGAACAAAACGTTCATATATGGGATGAATGGGAAATGGAAGATGGAACAATAGGAACATCATATGGATGGATTGTTAAAGAATTTAAACAAGTAGATAAATTGATACATCAACTAAAAACAAATCCGCAAGATAGAAGAATGGTAATAAACTTATGGCAAATACCTTATCTAGATACAGGAGCTCTATATCCATGTGTATTTAATAGTTGTTGGGATGTAACAGATGGAAAATTAAATTGTATGCTTACAATAAGATCAAATGACATTCCTTTAGGACATCCTTTTAATGTTACTCAGTATGCAGTATTCATTCATCTGCTTGCTCAAGTTACAAATTTAAAACCAGGAATGCTTACAGTATGCATTAGCAATGCTCATATTTATGAAAATCAAGTTGAGGGTATGAAAGAGCAATTATCAAGAAGAGATAAGGCTTATCCAGCACCAAAACTTTGGATAAATCCAGAAATAAAAGATTTCTATGATTTTAAACCAGAAGACATAGAATTAATAGATTACAAACATTTAGGAAAAATAAAAATGGATGTAGCTGTTTAGAATCTAATCTGATAAACAAAAAAAAGTAGATAATATAAAAACTGACATAAGCAATTCATAGGGGGGACATACCTCCCCAAACGGAGAAATATCTTCGAAGATAAGGTGTGTCCCATACCTTAGAAAAAGAAAGAGGCGATATTTATGCTTAGTATAATAGTTGCAATAGCTAATGAAAATGTAATAGGAAAAGATAACAAATTAATTTGGCATTTACCAGAAGATTTAAAAAGATTCAAAGAAATAACATCAGGACATAAAATAATAATGGGAAGAAAAACTTTTGAATCGTTAGGAAGAGTATTACCAAATAGAAAACATATCATTTTATGTAATGATATGAAAATGGATATAAATAATGAGAATGTTGAAATTTTAGATGATATATCAAAATTAGATACATACATAAATTCTGATGAAGAATGCTTTGTTATAGGTGGAGCAACTATATATAAGCTACTTATGCCATATGCAAACAAAATGTATATAACAAAAATTAATAAAAGTTTTGAAGGAGATGTGTATTTTCCAGAAATAAAAGAAGAAATATGGAAAGAAATATCAAGAGAAAAAGGTTTAAAGAACAAGGAAAATCCTTTTGATTATGAATATATTACATATATAAAAAAATAAAATAAAAAAATTAAAATTAAGTATTGACATAGTGCGAAAAATATCTTATAATAAAATTCGCGTTGATAAATGCTCCCTTAGCTCAGTTGGTCAGAGCAACCGGCTCATAACCGGTGGGTCCAAGGTTCGAATCCTTGAGGGAGCACCACAAACTTGCTAAAGGCAAGAGTGAGAAACTAAAAGTGAATAGTGAAAAGTATATAATTTACTTTAACGATAATATGAAGCAAGTTTGTACTCTTCACTATTCACTCTTAACTTTATATATGGGTAGGTGGCCGAGTGGCTAAAGGCGGCAGACTGTAAATCTGTTCTCATATGAGTACGATGGTTCGAATCCATCCCTGCCCACCAAAGCAGTTCTATTCGAACTGTTTTTTTGTGTGAAAAAATGGCAAAAAATGTTGACGAATAGCAATATTTGAGTTATAATACAAACAAAAGTTTTATAAATAATAAATGTAGTTTTATAAATAGTAATATATGCACTAAAAACTAAATATTTATAAAAGGATGTGTTGTTAATGAAAGATAATAAACTAGAAACAATTTCAAATCTTTTTGAAGGAAAAGAAATAAGAAGTGTTTGGGATGCAGAAAAAGAAGAATATTATTTTAGTGTGGTTGATGTAGTTAATGCTTTGACAGATAGTAAAGAGCCAAGAAAATATTGGTCTGTATTAAAAAATAGACTAAAAAAAGAAGGAAGTGAACTGACTACAAAATGTAGTCAGTTGAAAATGAAAGCTTCAGATGGAAAGATGAGGATGAGAGATGTATTAGATACAAAAGGCATTTTAAGACTAATTGAATCTGTACCAAGTCCCAAAGCAGAACCCTTTAAGCTTTGGTTAGCCAATTTAGGAAGTGAAAGAATAGATGAAGTATTTGATCCAGAAATAGCAGTTAATAGAGCAGTTCAGTATTACAGAAATAAAGGCTATAATGATGATTGGATAAAAGCGAGGTTAACAGGAATTGTAGATAGATTTAAACTTACAGATATTTGGAAAGAAGGAGGAATTTCAAAACCTATTGAGTATGC
>CANQIC010000020.1 GCA_947623865.1 uncultured Clostridia bacterium
AAATTTAGCCCTAAAAAACTAAATTTTTAGGGCTAATGTTTAAAAAATTTTGGGACATTTTCAAATTTCATTGACAGACTAATAATTTTATTTTTTTACTTTTTCATTTTTCAATTTCATTTTCTTCATCATAAAATTTTTTCATATTTGCATTTAGATTGTCAAGTTCTTTTATTACTTCTTCAATATTTTGTATTTTATAATCTTTTTTATAATCCTCATAAAAGTTATATATTATTCTTGTTGCCATTTGTTTCTTGTCTGGTATAGTTCCTTCAGCTATAGTCTGAAGGTCTTTATACAATTTTTCTACTAGAACCCTAAAATGTCTTTTTCTTTGTTCTTCTGTCATATTACTCTTCCTCTTTTTCTTCTGGAACTTTTTCTATGCTTACGACTTTTCCTTCGTTTGTTCTCATTAATGTAACACCTTGTGTAGATCTACCAAGTATACTGATATCTGCTGCACTAATTCTTATTATTGTCCCTGTATCTGTAATTAGCATTACATCGTCTGAATCTACAACAATTCTAATTCCAACTATATCACCAGTTTTTGGTGTTATTTTATATGTAAGTACACCTTTTCCACCTCTTGTTTGAACTCTATATTCATCTAGTTCTGTTCTTTTTCCAAATCCATTTTCTGTTATTGCAAGAAGTGTTGCTGTACTTCCGGAAATTATTGATTCCATTCCTATAACATAATCATCTTTATTTAATCTTATTCCTATAACTCCTTGAGATGTTCTTCCCATAGGTCTTACATCTTTTTCATCAAATGTAATTGCAAGTCCTTTTCTTGTAACTAGAACTATATTATCTTCTCCATCTGTTAATCTTACATCTATCAATTCGTCTTCATCTTTTAAAGTTATTGACAACAATCCTGTTTTTCTCGCAGAATTGTATTCTGTAAGTGCAGTTTTCTTAATAATACCATTTTTTGTAGAGAACAATAAATATTTACCTTCTGCAAAATTTTGAATTGGAATAACAGCTGAAATTTTTTCTCCTGCATCTAAACTTAATAAGTTTACTATTGCTGTACCTCTTGCTGTTCTTCCTGCCTCTGGAATCTCATATCCTCTTAATTTATATAGTTTACCTTTGTTACTAAAGAATAATATTGTATCATGTGTAGATGCTGTAAATATCTGTTTTACAAAGTCTTCTTCTCTTGTTGCAATTCCTGTAATACCTTTTCCACCTCTTCTTTGACTTCTATAAGTATTTATAGGCATTCTCTTTATATATCCAAAATGAGTTAAAGCAATTACAGTTTGTTCTTCTTTTATTAAGTCTTCTATATCAATTTCTCCTTCTGCTGCAACAATTTTTGTTTTTCTTTCATCTCCAAATTTTTCTTTTATTTCTAATAACTCATCTTTTATTATTCCATATACTAAAGTCTCACTTGATAAAATCTCTTTTAAATGAGCAATTAATTCCATTAATTGTTTGTACTCTTCTTCTATTTTCTCCCTTTGTAGACCTGATAATGTTTTCAATCTCATATCAAGAATTGCTTGTGCTTGTATTTCAGATAGACCAAATCTTTCCATTAATCTTTCTTTAGCATCGTCATATGCTGATCTAATGATATTAATTACTTCATCAATATTATCTAATGCAATTTTTAATCCTTCCAAAATATGAGCTCTTGCTTCAGCTTTATCAAGTTCAAATTTTGTTCTTCTTAAAATTACTGTTTTTCGATGTTCAATATAGTGATCTAAGCATTCTCTTAATGTTAATATTTGTGGTTTACCATCTACTAGTGCAAGCATTATTATTCCAAATGTATCTTGCATTTGTGTGTTTTTATATAATTGATTTAAAACGACTTGAGCATTTGAATCTCTTTTTAGTTCTATAACAATTCTTACCTTTTCTTCCCTATCTGATTCGTCTCTTATTGCAGATATTCCTTCAATTCTTTTTTCCTTTACTAAATCTGCAATATGTTCAATCAATTTTGATTTGTTTACTTGATATGGAAGTGAAGAAACTATTATCCTTTGTTTGTTTCCACTCATTTCTTCTATTTCCGCTTCTGCTCTTAATGTAATTTTCCCTCTACCCGTAGTATATGCTTGTTTTATTCCTTCTCTACCTAAAATTGTTGCACCTGTTGGAAAATCAGGACCTTTTATAACTGACATTAAGTCTTCATTTGTGACTTCATCTTCGTCTATTATTTTTATTATTCCATCAATCAATTCACCTAAATTATGTGGTGGTATATTTGTAGCCATACCTACAGCAATACCAGATGAACCATTTGCAAGTAATGCTGGTATTTTTGCAGGTAATACAACTGGTTCTTGAAGTCTATCATCAAAGTTTGGCATAAAATCTACTGTATCTTTTTCTATATCTGTAAGCATATTTAAAGCTATTTTAGACATTCTTGCTTCTGTATAACGATATGCTGCTGGCGGATCACCATCTACAGAGCCAAAGTTTCCATGTCCATCTATCATCATATATCTCATAGAGAAATCTTGAGCCATTCTTACCAATGCATCATATACAGATGCATCTCCATGTGGATGATATCTACCAAGCACGTCACCAACAGTTGTAGCACATTTTCTATATGGCTTATCTGGTGTAAATCCATCTTCATGCATAGTGTATAAGATTCTTCTATGTACTGGTTTCATACCATCTCTAACGTCTGGAAGTGCACGTGCTACTATAACACTCATGGCATAATCTATATATGCTGTTCTCATTTCATTTTCAATATCTCTTCGTATAATATTTTCTTCTGCGTTATCCATTGTTTTAACCTCTTTTCATCTATTATTTCATCTTTTCATATTATATATGAACAAATTTGAATATGCAAGAAAAATCACAAAAAAAGCTGTTTACACAGCTTTTTTTATTTTCCATTTTTCCAAAGTTCTTCACTTGATAAATCTATATCTTTACTCCAAACAATTCCGTATCCACCAACATCAACTTTTACCTTATTAAATAGCTCTATATTTTGTAATTCCTTAAAATTTCCTATCTTTGCATAAGTGGTTTTACATCATATTTTTTCTTTGTCCCATTTTCAAATGTAATCTCTATAACTAAGTTATCTAATGGTTTAACATATTTTATAACATGAAATCATAAACTCCTCCCTTTGTTAATCTAATTTAATGGTTCTATTTTTTTAAATTGTTGAGTATTCCATATTTCTTTTTTTCTTTGGCAATATTAAATTAATTTATTTGCAAGTTCTAATTCCTCTTTTGAAAGATTAAAATCTCCACCTTTATTTTTTATTAATTCATGTAAATTTTCTAATTGTCTAGCTTTTGTTATAACATCCTCTAATGGTACAACATTATTCAATTCTTTTTCTATTTTCTTATACTGTTTTTCCATATTATTAAAATCTTGATTGTGATAATATTCATTCCAATTTAATATGTATTTATCTATTTTTTCAATAGATTCCATTTGTGATGTTAAATTGTTTTCTATACTCTTATTTACTGTATTTAAAATTGTATTTTTCCCTTTTTGTATAATACTTGCTGTCGTATTATTAATTAATCCATTTTGTTTTGATTTTTTTATTCCCCAATCCAAAACATCTGATACAGAATCAATTAATCCTCCACTTTTAATTACATTTTTTACTTGAGACATATTCTCAAATTTTCCTGTAAATATACCGTAATACACTTTTACCCATATCAATTACATTATCAATTGCAGTTCTTATACCTGCCGAAAATCCATCTGTAATTATACTATCTTTTATTTCTATAACTTCATCTTCTATAATATCAGGAAGTATTGCTTTTAAACCTAAATCTATGCCTCCATTTATTACTTGTCCTAAATTACTTTCTAAAAATCCCTTTTGTTGTTCATATGTAACATTGTTTAAATTATTATTTTCTAAATTAATATTATTTTTAATTTCTAAAGAATTATTATCCATATATTACCTCCCATTAGTTTGATTTATAAAATAGGAAATGTAAAGTGTAAAATTAAATATATAAAAATCTATGTTTGCATATCTCATTTTCCATTTTTTCATAAATTAAATTTTTCTATTATTTTTTTAAATTTATTTTTTATTTTCTTATCAATATTTTTTAAATTATTATTAATTAATAAATTGAAATTGTTATTTGTTTTAATTTTTCCTAATATATTAAAATCAGAAAATAAAAACTTTAATATTTTATTATCTATTTCATTAATATTACTTTTATTAAATATAATATTTATTTTCTGCTTTTCTATTTTCCATTTATTAATATAAATATCTAATAAATTTTTACTCTTTTTTAATTCAATTAAATTTGCTTGAGCTAAAAAAATTATTATATCTGATTTTTTTAATATTTCTTTAGTATAATCAAAAAAACATTCAGACGTTGTATCTATAATAATTAAATCATATTTTATTAAAAATTCTTCTAGTAAGTTTTTTATTTTATTTTTTTCAATTTTATATTTTTCTTCAAATAAAATATGTGTTGCACATAATAAATCTATATTTTTATTTGCATTAATTATTAAATTATTTATATTATTTTTTAATTTGTTTTTTTGAATATTATTGTTTGTTCTTTTTACATTAAATATTGAATTAATGCTTTGATTAAATATATCAAAATCTATTAATAAAATTTTTTTATTTTTTATTGTCTTTGCTAAAATAGAAGAGAAAATGCTTTTCCCAATTCCATTTGTTCCAACTACACTAATTATTTTATTATTATTTTTTATTTTAATTTTGTTTTTGCTTCTTACTTTTATTTTATTTAATATTTTATTTTTTATATTTAGATATTTTTCAATAATTATATTTTTATTTATTGTTTTTTTATTTATATTGTTTTTTTCTAAAATTATTTTTTTAAGATAATTTATTTCTTCATTTATTTGATTTTCTTTTTTTATATTATTTATTTTATTTATTAATTCATTATTTGTTATTTTATTATTATAAAAAATATTAAATATACCTTTTGATATTAAATAATTTTTTATTTCTTCATTTTCATTTTTTAAAATTACTATTATTTCTATTTTTTTATTAATCATTTTTATTTTTTCAATTAATTCTTTAAACTCAATTTGCCCTGGTAATAATTCGCTAATTATTATTAAATTAATTTCTAAATTCTTTTCTAATATTTCTACGACTCCTTCTTGATATTGAATATCATTTCCTATTACTTCAAAATTTGTTTCTTTTTTTAATTTTTCATTTATTTTTGGATTTTGTAATGCAGTTATAATTTTCATTTTATTACTCCTTATCTAAATATTATTTATTTTATATAATTATTTCTTTTTCAAAATCTGCGACATCTATTTTACTTAAAATATGTTCTTCTCCTACAAACATTAAGCATTCTCCTCTTTTTAAAGATTTAATTTCAATTTTCTCTTTTTCGGATAAATTAGTATATTTACTTAAAATCAAAATGTTTTCTTCTTCTAATGCAAAAAATATTTTATTACTTGAATTATTTAAAATACTTTTTCCATATGTACCTTCATCTAAACTAAATAAATCTGATATGTCTTGTGTTATTGCAATACTGCTTCCTCCATATTTTCTAATAGTCTTAAATATTTTATAAATAAAGCTTGCAACATCTTTATTAGATGTAACACCTATTAGTCTCCATACCTCATCTAAATAAATTGCTTTTTTTATTTCCCTATTATTTTTAATTTTGTCCCAAAACAAATCAATAAATAGGTACATTCCATATTTTAAATTTTCTTCTCCTAAATCATAAACATCAGCAATAATTAATTTGTTATTTAATTCAATATTTGTATAATTATTAAAAAAATTAAGGGACCCTTTAACAAAAGGTATTAATTTTATTTGCATTTTTTTAGTGTTTTTATATTTTCCTAATATATTATATAGGTCTTCTAGTAAAGGCATATCTGTGCTTTCTTTAAAAATAGGTTCTATATTTACCTTATTTTCATCTGTTTTATATAAACTACTATCGTCAAAAGTTATGTTCTTTCTTTCATAACATTCGATTATTTTTTCTTCCAATATTGCTTTTTCTTCTTCATTCAACTCTCCAAATATTAAATTGAAAAATCCAATTAATTTCGCAATTTTACTTGCTAAGTATCCTTTTCCATCTTCTATTGATTCCTCCCTGATATCTAAAATATTTATATATGTATTTGAATTTGGTCCTATTTTTAAAATCGTTCCATTTAAATTTTTAGCAAGTTTTTCATATTCTCTTTCAGGATCTATAACATACTGTTCTATGTCTAAAAGCCTATATCTCAAAATCATTATTTTTGTGTAAAAAGATTTTCCGAGATCCACTTGTTCCAAAAATGCACATGTTAGCATTTTTATATTTATCTTGATTATATCTATCTATGAATACCAAAGAATTATTATAAATATTGGTGCCACAAAAAATCCCTTCCTCATCAAAAATACTAGAGGATATAAATGGATATGTAGAAACAAGTCCACTAGTTAAAACATTTCTTCTTGATGCAAAGCTGATATCGTTATTATTTTGCATTATTGGAAGACATGATAAAAATAATTGCTCTTGCCTAAAATTAGACCTTCTTGTTTGAAGTCCGCATGCTTTGAAGAATTCCTTCTATTTTATTTAATAAATATTCTTGCTTATTAATATCTTCAGAAAATACATTTATATAAATATATAAAAAATATATATCTTCATTATTTATTTGAATTTCTTTTCTAATATATTTAGCATCATTATATGTAAATGCTGCAATATCTATATCTTGTCTGTTTTGATTATTTTCTTTTAAATCTACTCCAACATTTGCTATATGATATGTTAAATTTCTGATTGCTTTATATGGATCTTGCTTTTCATAAAAAATTGAAATATTCATATTTAAATTTGAATCTAATAATTTTTTTAAAATTAATTCATTGTATTCTCTATAATAATTAACAATTATTATTCCTGAATAATACATATTATCTATTTCAATAAATTTAGGATTATTTAAATTAATATACGATGGAGAAATATTATCTTTAATACAAAACGTTCCTTCTATCTTTTTTAATTTATTTTTAATTTTTATAAAATTAATTTTTTTCTCACCTATCCTTTCTCACATTTCAACTAAATTTTTTCTTGAATTTAAAAAAGAATATAATATTTTTTCTGTTTCATTTTTATTGGAAATTTCTATAACAATATTTCCACATCTTGATAAGCATTCTTTAATGTTAAAATATTTATCTTTTAATTTATCAAAAATAATTCTTTCTAAATCAGAATTGTTTTTTTGTTTTTTATTTTCTTGAAATTCTTTTACTAAGATATAAAAATTTTTAGAAGATGACTTTTTATCTATATTCATCTCTTGAATAAACTTTATATAATTATCAGATAATAATTTTATATTTTCTTTTTCATTTTTTGTTTTATTTTTAACTTTGGAAATATGTTTAGATAAATCTTCTTTATTACTTTGAATTAAAATTTGAATATCAAAATTGCATGTTTTTAAGAAAATTTTATAAGAATTTAAAATTGCCTCTTTTTCTAAATTAGATTTAAGATTAAAATTTATAGGTATAATTTTTATTATTTTGACATACGAATTATCTTTTAATTTTATTATACCATTATCTAAAACTTCATCAAATGGCAACCAATTCTGTACAGAACTGATTTTTTTAATAATAACTTCCTCCTTTCTTTTTTATTATGTTACAATTTTTTCCAGCAAATGTCAATGCTTTTTCATTGACTTCTTTCGACAAATTGTTGTTTGAGCAAGAGAATTCGGCATTTAAAATTTGAAATCTAGATTATAGAATTCAATAGAAATTATAATAGATGTTAAGCCATTTTTCTGGGATCCGGCATTATCTCCGAAGGACTTCTGCCGGGAGATAAAATGGTTAACAGATATTATATTTCTATTGAGTTCATTGCCTACATCTATTCGCTAGGACGGAGGAAAAAATTCCATTTCTGCAAAATAAATTTTTTCCTCACGTCCGGACGTTCAAATTACAATTTGATTTATTTTCCAGAATTATTTTTTTTATTTAGAACATAATAATATCATAAGGTTTATATTAGTTGAACTAAGAGCAAGTAGAGATCTTTTTGTTTTATTGGTTTTTATTTGTTCGAACAAAGATGTAATATAGTCTTTTGGATTATATTATTTCGGAGTCGTAGATTATAATATTTGTATGTAGGCTATATCTTTTATTCTTTTATTTGTATATATGGTCAAATTATAGGTATTATAATTGGGTTAAGATTATATTAATATCTAGATCTAATATTTATAAGATTTATATTTTCTTTAAGAATATTAGAAAGGGGTTGTTTTTAGTCCTTTTGGGATGAATACAGTTTCTTTTGGTGTTTTTATAGTCGAGTAAGTAATTAAAATATGTGGTTTATTGCTTACTTATATAGCAATATATATTAGGTGAAAAAATTATGTATTTTAATTTGAGCTGAAGATTAATATGAGCTTTATGGATAATAGCTCGGAATTATTCCGAGCTATTAATTTTATTTAATATTATTTAAACATCTAAGTTTTTAACATCTTTTGCATTTTTTACTATAAAGTTTCTTCTTGGTTCTACTTCATCTCCCATAAGTAAAGATATTGTTTCATCTGCTTTCATTGCATCCTCCATAGTCACTTGAACTAAAATTCTGTTTTCTGGATTCATTGTTGTTTCCCATAATTGTTCTGGATTCATTTCTCCTAAACCTTTATATCTTTGAAGACTTAATTGTTCTCTTGAAATTCCTTTTTCCTCTAATATTTTATATTGTTCTTCTAAATCTTTATCTGTATAACAATAAACATCTTTCATTCCTTTTTTTGATAATTTATATAATGGTGGTTGAGCTAAAAATACATTTCCATTTTCAACTAGTGGTCTCATATATCTAAAAAAGAATGTTAGCAACAATGTTCTAATGTGTGCTCCATCAACATCGGCATCTGCCATTATTATTACTTTTCCATATCTTATTTTGGTAATATCGAAATCTGCTCCTATTCCAGCCCCAACTGCAAGTATTACTGGTTGCAATTTATCATTATTATATATTTTATCTGCTCTTGCTTTTTCAACATTTAGCATTTTACCCCAAAGTGGTAATATTGCTTGAAATTTTCTATCTCTTCCTTGTTTTGCACTTCCTCCTGCTGAATCTCCCTCAACAATATAAACTTCACACTCTTCAGGTTTATTACTACTACAATCTGCAAGTTTTCCAGGAAGAGTTGTACTTTCTAATACGTTTTTTCTTCTTACTAATTCCCTTGCTTTTCTTGCTGCTTCTCTTGCTCTTGATGCACTAATACATTTTTCAAGAATTGCTTTTGCGACTGCCGGATTCTCCTCTAAAAATGTTGATAAATATTCATTCATTACACTTTGAACTGCTCCTGTTACTTCACTGTTTCCAAGCTTTGTTTTAGTTTGTCCTTCGAATTGAGGTTCTTTTACTTTTACAGATATTATTGCTGTTATACCTTCTCTTATATCTTCACCTTGAAGATTCGAATCTTTTTCTTTTAAAATATTATGACTTCTTGCATAATCATTAAATACTTTTGTAAGAGATCTTTTAAAACCTTCTAAGTGTGTTCCACCTTCTATTGTATTAATATTATTAACAAATGAATATATATTTTCTGAGTAACTTGATGTATATTGTATAGATATTTCTACTGGTACATCTCCATTTTTCTCTATATATATTGGTTTAGCATGTAACTTTTCTTTATTTTTATTTAAAAATTCAACAAAAGAAATTAATCCACCTTCATAACAAAAATCTGCTTTCTTTGGAGTTTCTTCCCTTTCATCTGTTAATGTTATTCTTAATCCTTTTGTTAAAAAAGCTGTTTCTCTTAATCTATTCTCTAATACTGTATAATCATACTCTAATGTTTCAAAAATCGTATCATCTGCTAAAAATCTAACCGTCGTACCTGTTTTTTTAGAATCTCCTCTTTTTTCAAGATGTTTTACTGTTTTTCCTCTTTCAAAAGACATTTGAAATATTCCACCATCTCTTTGAATTGTAACTTCTGTCCATGTAGATAAAGCATTCACAACAGAAGAACCAACACCATGAAGACCTCCAGATACTTTGTATCCACTATCTCCACCAAATTTTCCGACCTGCATGTAATACAGTATAAACAGTTTCTGCTGCAGAAAGTTTCGTTTTTGGATGTATATCTACTGGTATTCCTCTACCATCATCTTCTACTCTTATTATATTTCCCGGTTCTATTGTAACATGTATGTTCTTACAATATCCAGCTAATGCTTCATCTACACTATTATCAACTATTTCATATACTAAGTGATGAAGACCTCTTGCTGACACACTTCCTATGTACATACCCGGTCTTTTTCTAACTGCCTCTAATCCTTCTAATACTTGAATTTGATCAGCCTTATATTCATGTTCAAATTTTTCCATCCTTTTTACTCTCCTTTTTAAATGCATTCTATTTTTGCATTTGTAACTTTATATAATTTATATTTTGAATTATCTATTTTAAAACTATCTGTACATGTTATTATAACTTGATTTTCTTTTATATTTTCAAATAATCCTTGTATCCTTTTTTTATCTAATTCTGACATAAAATCATCTAAAAGTATTATCGGTCTTTCTCCTATTTCATCATATATTACATTTGCTTCTGCAATTTTTAAAGAAATAATTGTTGTCCTTTTTTGTCCTTGCGATGCATATATTGAAACTGGATTATCATTAATATAGATTTCAAAGTCATCTCTATGTATTCCAATTCCTGTATATCCTTTTTTTATATCATTATTTTTATTTTTTTTCAAATTTTCTAAATAATTGTTTCCGTATATTAGATATATACTTTACTCTTATTTTTTCTTTGTTTCCTGTAGTTTTTAAATGAATATCAAAAATTTTTTTGTTTATTTTTTCTATAAATTCTTTTCTATATTTATATATTTTTGTTCCAATTTCTACTATCTGCTCATCCCATATTTCTAAATTTTCTATAGGTTTTCCTTCATATTTTATCTGTTTTAAATATATATTTCTTTGTTCTATTATTTTATTATATTGATTTAACAAATGAACATATATTGGTCTCAATTGACTAATCATTATATTTAAAAATCTTCTTCTTTTACTAGGTTCATTCTTTAAAATTGATATATCTTCTGGTGTGAATAGAACAATATAATTTTTTCCTAAAATATCACTTATCTTTTTTGAAGGAATCCCATTTATACTAAATTTCTTTTTTTCTTTAATTTCAAAATTTATTTTTATATTTCTGTCTTTTTTAAAACTTGTCATTTCTACTTTTGCATATTCTTTTTCTTTATTTATCAATTCTTTTTCTTTGTTTGTTCTAAAAGATTTTCCTAAACTACATACAAAAATAGATTCTAATATATTTGTTTTTCCTTGAGCGTTATCACCATATATTATATTTACATTTTTGTCAAATTCAATTTCTTCCTTTTCATAATTTCTAAAATTTTCTAATTTTATTTTATTTATATACATATTAATCTTCTTTCATTCTAATTGGTAATATCATATATGTATAATCTTTTGATGATTCATCTATTGATTTTATAACACATGGAGAAATATTACTTCCAAAAGATATAAATATTTCTTCATCATCTATTGCTTTTAAAGCATCTAAGAAATATTTTGGATTTACACCTATTTCTAATTCTTTTCCTTCTGTTTCTGTATATATTTCTTCTTTAGCATCTCCTGTTTGATTCGTACAAGAAATAACTACTTTTCCTACATCTATTGATATTTTTACTGGATATTTTTTTTCTTTTTCAATACTAGATGAAGATATTAAACTTACTCTCTCAAAACAATTTTGAATCGAATTTTTATTTATTCTTATTCTTGTTTCCCAATTGTTTGGAATTACACTTGAATAATTTAAAAATTCTCCATCTAATAACCTTGTTACTATTTTACAATTTTCCATTTCAAAAATTGCTTGATTTTTTGAAACTCCTATTTTTATATTATCAAATGAATCTAATATTATTTTATTTACTTCATTTAATGTTTTTCCAGGAATAACAGCTTTAAAATCATTACTTGCTTTATTTATGCTATTACTTACCCATCCCATCCTAAATCCATCTATTGCAACAACATTTAATCTATTATTTATTACTTCAAATAAACATCCTGTAAATATTGGTCTATTTTCTTCTATACTTACAGCAAATATTGTTTTTCTTATCATATTTTTTAAAACTCTTTGTTCTGTCTCTATAGAATTTTCAACAGTTATTTTTGGAAGTTCTGGAAATTCGTCAGGATTCATTGTTGATAATTTATATAAAGAACCTTCACATTCAATTACTAATAAATTGTTTTCATTTAATTCTATTGATATATCTGTATCTGGTAATTTCCTTATTATTTCACTAAACATTATACTATTTACAACAGTATTTCCTTCTTGTTGTACTTCACATTCCATTGTATATTCTATTCCTAATTCTAAATCATAAGATGTTAGTTTCAGTTCATTTTTATTTGTTTGAATAAGTATACCTTCTAAAATAGGCATTGTAGTTCTAGTAGGTACTCCCCTAACAACAGAGTTAATTCCTTTTAGTAATTTTTCTTTTTCACAAATTATTTTCATATCTTTACTCCTTTTTTTATTATGGATGAAAGTTTTTATAACTTTCCGTAATAACAAGTGTCCGAAAAAAAATATTTTGGACAGAGTTATTTTATATAATTAAATAATTATTAGTAATAGTATTAGTATATCATGTGGATTATGTGTAAAACTCAAAAATTTGTCTAAATCCGTAGAAAAATTTGTGTTAATAAGATTGTTAATAAATAAAAAAGTTATTCACATTTATTTTTTTATTTATTTTTTTATTAAAAATTAACAGAATTTTAATAGTTTTTAACAAGTAACCTATGGATAACCTTTTTTAATCTTCCGTAAGAAAGGAAAGATAATTTTTTATAAAAAGAATGTTTTCCAAACATAAATTTTATAAAATAACATTATTTATTTATAAATCAATTATTCTTTTGATAATATAATTTTTTTAACACTATCCACAATTAATTTTGTATTTGATTCTGGATTTTGTTTTATTTCTTGTTCTATTTTTTTGTAACCATGCATAACAGTTGTATGATCTCTTTTTCCAAAAGCTTCACCTATTTTTGGAAAAGATTCATTTGTTAGTATTCTACAAAGATACATACCAATTTGTCTTGGAAATGCTATATCATTTGATCTTTGAGAACTTTTTAAATCTTTCATAGTAATATTAAAATATTTACAAACCATTTCTTGAATATATTGTATAGAAATAACAGAATCTTTTTGCATTATTACAATATTGATTGCTTTTTCAGCCATTTCTATGGTAATAGGTGTATGTGTTAAAGAAGATTGAGCAACTAATTTATTAAAAACACCCTCTAATTCCCTAATATTTGAATCTATTTTTACAGCAATATCAGATAAAATATCATCATCAATAATTACATGATTTTCATCTGTTTTTTTTCTAAGAATAGCAAGACGAGTTTCATAATCTGCCATTGAAACATCTGCAATAAGTCCCCATTCAAATCTAGATTTTAATCTATCTTCTAATAAAGGAATATCTCTTGGAGGTCTATCACTAGAAATTACAATTTGCTTTCCACTTTCGTGTAATGTATTAAAAGTATGGAAAAATTCTTCTTGAAGACGTTCTTTTCCTGCTATAAATTGAATATCATCTATTAATAAAACATCAATATTTCTATATTTTTGTCTAAATTTTTCTGTACTAGCATTTTTTAATGCATCTATAAATTCATTTGTAAATCTTTCAGAAGTTACATATAAAACTTTGGCATTTCTATTAGTAACTAATACTTCATTTCCTATTGCATGCATTAAGTGAGTTTTACCAAGACCTACTCCTCCATATAAAAATAAAGGATTATATGCAGAGGCAGGTGCTTCAGCGACAGCAAGAGATGCTGCATGTGCAAATCTATTATTATCACCTACTACAAAGGTATTAAAGTTGTATTTAGGGTTTAAAGAAGTATTAAAATATTGATTATTGTTTGAAACATTTTGAATTTCTTTTTTTTCTTCTATTTCTGGAATTTCATTTTCGCAAATTATAGAAAGAGTACAATTTTTTTGTAAAATTACAGAAAAAGTATTTAGTATTAAATCATGAAATTTTGTATCAGCCATATCCCTTTTAAAAGAATCTTCAGAAATTAACGTTATGTTATTATCAACAATGCTGGCTATTTTTAAAGGTTCTATCCAGGTTTTGTGAGATATTTGAGACATTTCATCTTTTAACAATTCTTTTGCTTGGTTTAATATTTGTTCTATATTTGAATTCATTATTATAAAAACCTCCATTGTTATCCACAAAATAATCCACAGATGTTGATAAAATTGGCTTAAAATAAACAAAAATAAAAGAAATAATTATCAACAACTAAATATAAAAAAACTCGCAAAGCCGTAAATCCCTATTGTTTTCAATTAATAATATCAAAAAAAAAAAGAATTATCAACAATTATTTAAAAAATATTATAAATTGTTAAAAAATCTTGACATTTACTACTATTTTAATATATAATTTTGATACTTATGATTTTATTAGGGGGTGCTTTAAATAATGAAAAGAACATATCAACCAAAAAACAGACAAGAGAAAAAAGAACATGGTTTTATGAAAAGAATGAAAACAAAAGCTGGTAGAAACGTTTTAAAAGCAAGACGTGCAAAAGGAAGAAAAAAAATATCAGCATAAGTTAATTAATTTTTTGATAAATGAGTGATAAAATTGAAAAAAACAAAAATGCTAAAAAAAAATTATGAATTTAAAATAGTTCTAAAAAAAGGAAAACGTTTACGGAGGAAAGCAAATAGAAATATTTGTTTTAGAAAACAGAAAGGACATTAATTTATTAGGAATTGCAGTAAGTAAAAAAGCAGGAAATAGCGTTTATAGAAATAAAATAAAAAGATTAATAAAAGAAAATTATCGCTTATTAGAGAACAATATGAAAATAGGAAATAGCCTTGTTATAGTTTGGAATAAAAATTTGGACAAACATGATGCAGATTTTGATATTATAGGTGAAGATATGAGAAACATATTAAAAAAGGCTAATATTCTAGAAAAAAAAGGAGACATATGAGAAAATTATTAATATATTTAATTGAAAAATATCAAAAACATATTTCTCTTTTTTTAGAGGATAAAGGAATAAAATGTAAATTTTATCCGAGTTGTTCAGAATATATGAAACAAGCAATTATAAAATATGGATTTATTAAAGGATTCTTTTTAGGAATAAAAAGAATTTTAAAATGCAATCCTTTTTCAAAAGGAGGGTATGATCCTGTAAAATAGATTGTTTGTAAGAGAAAAAATTGCTTAAATGGAGGTTTTTATGAGTTCAATTTCTAGTTTATTTGGATATATTTTAAATTTTATATACGAATTAGTTAAAAATTATGGCTTAGCAATAATTTTATTTTCAATTTTATTAAAAATAGTATTATTACCACTATCAATAAAACAGCAAAAAACAATGAAAAAAACAGCAAAGATTCAAGAAAAAGTAAAAGAATTACAAGAAAAATATAAAAATGATCAAATGAAAATGAATCAAGAGATGATGGATTTATATAAAAGAGAAAATTTAAGTCCATTCAGTGGATGTTTAAGTTCTATAATTCAAATTATAATTTTATTTGCAATGTTTGGATTAGTAAGAAGTCCACTTACATATATGAAAAAAATAGATATCAATATGATAAATGATTATAAAATGGAGATGCAACAAGAACTTGGAGAAAATAATATGAGTATGACTTATCCAGAAATAAGCATATTAAAATATGTTAATAATACTAAAACTGAAGAAGATCCGTTATATATAAATATGGACTTCTTTGGGTTAGATTTAAGTAATATTCCACAAGAAAATTGGCAAAATCCAACGGTATATATAATTCCTGCACTTTATGTAATAACAAGTGTAGTTTCAATGAAAATAACTACAAAGATGACAGAATCAAATACTAAAAACAAAGATATAATTGAAATAAAGAATGAAGAGAATAAGGAAAAAAACAAAGAGCCTGATCCACAAGATATGGCAGTTCAAATGAATAAAAGTATGTCTTGGTTTATGCCAATAATGTCCGTTAGTATTTCAATAATTGCACCACTTGGACTTGCTTTATATTGGCTAGTTAATAATATATTAATGATTGCTGAAAGATTAATAATAAATAAATTTTTAAAACCAGATAAGGAGGAGCAAAATGGATAAAAAAATAATTTGTCAAGGAAGAACAACAAATGAAGCTATTGAAAATGGATTAAAAGAATTAAAAGTGTCAAAAGATATGGTAGAAGTAAAAATTATAGAAGAAGAAAAAAGAAGTTTTTATAATATCCTTGCTCCGAGAGTTGTTAAAGTAGAATTAACTGTAAAAGAAGAAAAAAAAGAAAGCAATAATAAAGAAAAACCAGAAAAAAAAATAAATAAAAATGAAGAAGAAATAAAAGCAGCTGTAGAGCAAATAAACGAATTTCTAAATAAATTTTTACAAAAAGGAATAACCTATAAGACAGAAGTAAAAGAGTATGAAATATATGTAGATATAGAAGGAGAAGATGTAAATTATTTAATTGGATACAGAGGAGAAAATATAAATTCTTTGCAAACTATATTGACATCAATAGCAAATAAAAAAAGCACAGCAAAAATAAGAGTATATTTAGATATAGCAGGATATAGAGAAAAAAGAGTAAAAACTTTAGAGGATTTAGCTGAAAAAATTGCAAGAACAGTTGTTAGGACAGGAAAACCTGTAACATTAGAACCTATGACTGCATATGAAAGGAAAATTATTCATACAAAATTACAAACACATAGTAAAGTAGAAACATTTAGTAAAGGTGAAGAACCATATAGAAAAATTGTAATAAAATTAAAATAATAAAAAACGAGGGACACACCTTAATCTATGAGAAATGCTCGTGACTAAGTTGTGTCCCTCAAACCTTGTAAATACTAAACAAAATGAAGACGTATTTTTAAACCATATAAATAAAGGAGTAGAAAATGTCAACAATAGCAGCAATATCAACTGCACCAGGAATTGGTGGAATAGGTATAGTTAGAATGAGTGGGGAAGATTGTTTTGAAATATTAGAAAAAATATTTAGAGCAAAAAATCCTGAAACTATAGAAAATATAAAAGGTTATACAATAAAATATGGAAATATAATTGATCCAAAAACCAGCAAAAACATTGATGAAGTTTTAGTTTCATATTTTAAAAAGCCCAAAAGCTATACAACTGAAAATATGTGTGAAATAAGCTCACATGGGGGAGTAATTGTTTTAAAAAACATATTGGAAATATGTTTAAAAAATGGTGCTAAACTTGCTGAACCAGGCGAGTTTACAAAACTTGCTTTTTTAAATGGTAGAATTGATTTAAGTCAGGTTGAATCAATTATTGATATTATAAATGCAAAAACAGATAAAGAATTAAAAGCATCAATGAATCAATTAGAAGGAAATCTTTCTAAATCACTTATAAAAATAAAAAAACAAATATTAGATTTGCTTGTACAAATTGAGGCATCTATAGATTATCCGGAATATGATGTTGAAGAAGTAACAGAAGAAAAAGCTAAAAAGAAATTAATTGAAATAGAGGATAGTATAAATAAATTATATATGACATTTGAGAATGGTAAAATAATAAAAGAAGGTATAAAAGTAGCAATTATAGGGAGACCAAACAGTGGAAAATCATCTCTACTAAATAATATTTTAAATGAAGATAGAGCAATAGTCACAGAAATAGAAGGAACAACAAGGGATACAATAGAAGAATTTGTAAATATAAAAGGAATTCCTTTTAAAATAATTGATACAGCCGGAATAAGAGATGCAGATAATGAAGTAGAAATAATAGGAATAAATAAATCTAAAAAAGTAGCAGAAGATAGTGATTTAATTATAGCAATGTTTGATAATTCTAAACCACTTAACAAAGAAGACAAAGAAATATTAGAATTTATTAAAAATAAAAAAGCAATAATTTTATTAAATAAAATTGATTTAAAAGAGAGTAATTTAGAAAATTGCAAAGAGATAATAAATGTAAATAAAAAAATTTTAAAAATATCTTTAACTTCAGAATCGAATTTAAGCGATTTATATAATGAACTTAATATAATGTTTGGATTAGAACAAATTACACCTGATAATGAAGTTATAATAACAAACATAAGACACAAAGAATTGATAGAAGAATCCTTAAAACATTTAAAAGATGCAAAAAAATCTCTAGAAAATAATATGCCAGTAGATATAATATCAATTAATATAAAAGAAGTTTTGCAAGATTTAGGGAAAATAACAGGAGAAAATGTTAGTGAAGATGTAATAAAGGAAATTTTTTCAAAATTTTGTTTAGGAAAGTAAGGTAATTTGCCGTTAGCAAAATCAAAGATTTCGACGACCTAATGACACAAATGCTTTACACTTGGATTAATATAGATAAATTAACTTTATTTATACTAAAAAATCATATATGTTGTTAATGTAAAATATAAATATTTTGTATATAATAAAAGGTGAGTGACAAAAAAGAGGGATGGTAAATGAGTTATAATGCAGGAGATTATGATGTAGCAGTAATTGGTGCAGGACATGCAGGTTGTGAAGCAGCATTAGCTTGTAGTAGAAAAGGACATAAAACATTGCTTTTTTCTATAAGCTTAGAATGTGTTGCAAATATGCCATGTAATCCGAATATTGGTGGAACATCAAAAGGGCATCTAGTAAGAGAAATAGATGCATTAGGGGGAGAAATGGGGAAAAACATAGACAAAACATTTATACAATCAAGGATGCTTAATACTTCAAAAGGACCCGCTGTATATTCTTTAAGGGCACAAGCAGATAGAAAAAAATATCAACAAGAAATGAAGCATACATTAGAAAAGCAAGAAAATTTGTCAATAAAACAAGCAGAAATAGTAGATATAAAAGTTGAAAATGGAAAAGTAAAGGCTGTTGAAACTAATATAGGTGCAATATACAATGTTAAAGCAGTAGTAATTGCTACAGGAACATATTTAAAAGGGAAAATATATATTGGAGAAACAAATTTTGAAAGTGGTCCAGATGGTGTGTTTCCAGCAAATAAATTATCAGAAACTCTAAAAAAATTGGGAATAAAACTTGTTAGATTTAAGACAGGAACACCTGCTAGAGTAAACAAGAAAACAATAGATTTTTCTAAAATGGAAATACAAGAAGGGGATAAAGACATTGTGCCATTTTCATTTGAAAATGAGCCAAAAGAAATAAGACAACTTCCTTGTTATTTAACATATACAAATCAGAAAACACATGAAATAATTAGGCAAAACTTACACAGATCTCCATTGTATGCAGGTCAAATAGAAGGAACAGGACCAAGATATTGTCCTTCTATAGAAGACAAAGTAGTAAGATTTAGTGATAAAGAAAGGCATCAGATATTTATAGAACCAATGGGAGAAAACACAGAAGAAATGTATGTGCAGGGAATGAGTTCATCACTTCCAGAAGATGTACAAATTGCAATGTATAGAACAATTCCTGGATTAGAAAATGTTGAATTTACAAGGCCAGCATATGCAATTGAGTATGATGCAATAGACCCTTTACAATTAAAGTTATCATTAGAGTTAAAGAATATAAAAGGAATGTTTTTAGCAGGTCAGATAAATGGGACTTCTGGATATGAAGAAGCAGCTGCACAGGGTATAATTGCAGGAATTAATGCAAGTCTTCAAATAGAAGGAAAAGAACCTATTATATTACATAGATCAGATGCATATATTGGAGTACTTATTGATGATATTGTTACAAAAGGAACAAATGAACCATATAGAATGATGACATCTAGAGCAGAATACAGACTATTATTAAGACAGGATAATGCAGATTTAAGATTGACTGAAATAGGACATCAAGTAGGTCTTATATCAGATAAAAGATATAGAGCTTTTTTAAATAAAAAAGAAAATATAAAAAATGAAATTGAAAGATTAAAAACAATAAATGTAAAGCCTACAGAAGAAGTAAATAAATATTTGGAGAAAAATGGATCAACACCTATAAAACATGGTGTTAAATTAATAGAGTTATTAAAAAGAAGTGAACTTTCATATAAAATACTAGAAGAACTAGATATAAATAGACCTAAATTAACAAGACAAGAGACTGAACAGGTGGAAATACAAGTAAAATATGAAGGATATATAAAATTACAATTAGCACAAGTAGAAAAATTTAAAAAATTAGAAACAAAAATGCTTCCAGAAGATATGGATTACAAAAATTTAGAAGGAATAAGTTTAGAAGCAAGACAAAAGCTAGATAAATTTAGACCTATCTCAGTAGGACAAGCGTCTAGAATATCTGGAATTTCTCCTGCAGATATAGCAGTAATTCTTATACATTTGGAACAAAGAAAAAGAAAATAAATTGTTGTTTGAGCAAGAGAATTCGGCATTTAAAATTTGAAATCTAGATTATAGAATTCAATAGAAATTATAATAGATGTTAAGCCATTTTTCTGGGATCCGGCATTATCTCCGAAGGACTTCTGCCGGGAGATAAAATGGTTAACAGATATTATATTTCTATTGAGTTCATTGCCTACATCTATTCGCTAGGACGGAGGAAAAAAATCCATTTCTGCAAAATAAATTTTTTCCTCACGTCCGGACGCTCAAATTACAATTTATCTAAATAACAGATTAACTGGGAGAAAGAAGAGATGAAAGAAAAAGAATTTAAAGAAATAATGACAGATAATTTAAAAGACTTAAACGTAGAATTAACAGATCTACAGCTAGAACAGTTTTATAAATATATGAACATAATGATAGAATGGAATAAAATTATAAATTTAACAAGTATTGTAGAGCCAAAAGACATTATAACAAAACATTTTATAGATTCATTAACTATATTAAATAAAATTCACAAAAACGATACTATAATAGATGTGGGAACAGGGGCAGGATTTCCCGGGATTCCAATAAAAATAGCATTTCCTACTACTAAAATTGTACTATTAGATTCTTTAAATAAAAGGATAAAGTTTTTAAATGAAGTTATATCAAAGTTACAATTAAAAGATGTAGAAACAATTCATGGAAGAGCAGAAGATTATGGCAGAAATAAAAGTCATAGAGAAAATTATGATTTAGCAATTGCAAGAGCAGTAGCTCCATTAAATATATTGTTAGAATATTTGATGCCATTTGTAAAAGTAAAAGGTACATGCCTTTGTATGAAAGGCTCAAATAGTAAAGATGAGGTATTAAATAGTAAAAATGCTATTAAGTTATTAGGAGGAGAATTAGTAGAAACAGGAGAATTCTATATTCCTAATACAGATATAAAAAGAAATATAATTCAAATCAACAAAATAAGGAATATAAATAATAAATATCCTAGAAAAGCAGGAACACCTTCAAAAAATCCATTATAAAAAAGAAGTTTCGTTATATATTGATATATACAAATCTATTATCAATAATGTAAATTAAGAAGACTTAATATGCTATTTAATATAAAAATTTCATACAACAAACTTGTTTCACGTTAAACTAAAGCATGAAACAGTTGGGACAACTAAGTTTGTTTACTAGCAGGCAAAAAAACAACAATCTTTAAAAATCGACAAAAATGTAGTAAAGAAAAATAGAAAATATTGTATAAATTCATTGACATATTGATTATATTTTTATATTATTAATATGTTGATGATTTTTTAATATTATCGCTATTGCTTTTGAGGGTTCCTCTTTATAGATGGAAACTCAAATCGGCGAGAGGAAAAGTGTTGAAAAGCTACTTTTCTTATTCTTAAAGTGAGGGGATAAATTTGAGTAAAATAATTGCAATAGTTAATCAAAAGGGAGGAGTAGGAAAAACTACAACCGCAGTAAATATAAGTACAATACTTGCTAAAAAAGGTAAAAAAGTGTTGTTAATAGATTCAGATCCACAAGGTAACGCAACAAGCGGATTAGGCATAGATAAAGATACAGAAAAATCAATTTATGATGTTATTGTAAATGACGTGGACATTGATAAGACAATTATACAGACTTCAATTAAAAATTTATCAGTTTGTCCATCAAATATAAATTTAGCAGGAGCAGAAGTTGAATTAGTTCCAATGATATCAAGAGAGCTAAAATTAAAGAAAAAGTTAGAAAAAGTAGAGAATGATTTTCATTATATAATAATAGATTGTCCACCATCATTAGGACTACTTACAATTAATGCTTTTACAGCAGCTAATTCATTACTTATACCAATACAATGCGAATATTATGCTTTAGAAGGGGTAGGACAACTTATGAATACAGTAAACTTAGTAAAAAAGCAACTAAATAAATCTTTATACATAGAAGGGGTTGTATTAACAATGAATGATGCAAGAACGAATCTTTCTAACCAAGTAATTAAAGAAGTAAAAACTTATTTTAAAGATAACGTGTATAAAACAATAATACCAAGAAATGTTAAACTAAGTGAGGCACCAAGTTATGGAATGCCAATAAGTGTTTATGCTCCTAGGTCAAAAGGTGCAAGATGTTACGAAAAATTAACAAATGAGATTATAAGAAAGGCACTTCGCTAAGAGGATTACATTGTGCAAATATATGTTACAAGATAAAAGGTATGAAAATATATTTTAAGGAGGAATGACAAAATGACAAAAAAGACAGGACTAGGAAAAGGGCTTAATGCTTTATTATCAAATAATATAATAGAAGATGAAAAAATTCAAGAAGGAGAAGTTATACAAAATTTAAAAGTTATAGAAGTGGAACCTAATAAAGAGCAACCGAGAAGAAACTTTGATGAAGAATCCATTGAAGAATTAGCAAATTCAATAAAAGAATATGGAGTTATACAACCAATTATTGTTACAAAACAAGATAATTATTACAAAATAGTTGCTGGAGAAAGAAGGTGGAGGGCCTCTAAAAAGGCTGGACTTTCTGAAATACCAGCAATAGTAAGAGAATACGATAAACAAAAAAATAGTGAAATTGCTTTAATTGAAAATATTCAAAGACAAGATTTAAATCCCATTGAAAAAGCGATGGCAATAAAAGAACTACTAGATACATATGATTTAACACAACAAAAATTAGCAGATAAATTGGGAATTAGTAGAAGTGGACTTGCGAATACAGTTAGAATTCTTAATTTATCACCAAAAGTAATAGAATTAGTGAAAGAGGGAAAACTTACAGAGGGACATTGCAAAGCTTTGTTAAGGATGGATGATGAGGAAAAGCAATATCAAACAGCTATTCATATGATACAAAGTGGCGATAGTGTAAGAGAAGCTGAAAAACAAGTCAAAACAAAGAAAAAGAAAGCATCTAACAATAGATATCAACCTATATATAGAGAAATAGAGACTTCTTTTAGGAATTTTTTTGGAACAAAAGTGAAATTAGATGCTAAACAAAGGAGTGGTAAAATTATAATTCAATATTCTTCAAATGAAGATTTAGATAGAATTCTGAACTTAATTAATAAATAAAATAATTAAAAAATGTACATGTATTATGAATAATTTGTATTTAGACAAAATATATGAATTGAATTTGTTATATAAAAAAATCTCATATAGAGTTAAAATAAAAATTTGATTTTTCTTATATAATAAAAAGGGAGATGATATAG
This sequence comes from uncultured Clostridia bacterium, assembly GCA_947623865.1. Classification (GTDB taxonomy): domain Bacteria; phylum Bacillota; class Clostridia; order TANB77; family CAG-508; genus CAG-452. Next base: position 23,872 of record CANQIC010000020.1, read on the forward strand.
ATGGAAATATTTAACAACTTCATTAAATCTGAAATTTTTCTAATCGTTGTGGCAGTAATTAACTTATTACTTTTAATATTATATATATGTAATCTAATGAAACTAAGAAAAATAAATAAAAATTATAAAACATTTATGAAAAAAATTGGAAATGGAAATAATATAGACGAAATGCTTAAAAAATATATTAATAAAGTAGAAGAAGTAAATGACAGAAATCAAGATATCATAAAATATTGCAATAAATTAGATAAAGAAGTTTCATTATGTATTAAAAAGATAGGTATGGTTAGATATAGTGCTTTTAAAGATACTGGAAGTGATTTAAGTTTTGCTCTTGCATTAATAAATGATAATAATGATGGAGTATTACTAAATGGTATTTACTCAAGAGAAATGTCTAATATTTATGCAAAACAAGTAAAAGAAGGTAAAGTAAATAGTAAATTATCAGAAGAGGAAAGACAAGCTCTTGAAATTGCACTAAATCAAGAAAACTAACAATAAAAATCTTGACAATTAATAATTTGCATGTTAAACTATTAATTGTCTCTTACGTGGAGAGGTGGTCGAGTTGGTTTATGGCACCAGTCTTGAAAATTGGCGTAGGTTTGTAGCCTACCGTGGGTTCGAA
>CANQIC010000021.1 GCA_947623865.1 uncultured Clostridia bacterium
CGTTTTTCCTACTGTTAGACTATGTGCATCTGGTATTGTATAATTTGTTACTTTCTGACTACTTCCATCATTGTATGCTGCTGTCACTTCCATTCCTGCTTTATCAAAGTCTTGTCCTGCTATATAACTTGTTTTTGTTGGGGCCTTACTTATTGTTATTCCTGTTAAAATTCTTTCTGTACTTGCTTGTGTTACTGTTATTGGCTGTGTCGTTGTTTTTGTTACTCCACCTTCTGTGTAGCTTATTGTTACACTCGTTTTTCCTACTGTTAGACTATGTGCATCTGGTATTGTATAATTTGTTACTTTCTGACTACTTCCATCATTGTATGTTGCTGTCACTTCCATTCCTGCTTTATCAAAGTCTTGCCCTGCTATATAACTTGTTTTTGTTGGTGCCTTGCTTATTTTTATTCCTGTTAAAATTCTTTCTGTGCTCGCTTGTGTTACTGTTATTGGCTGTTCTACTGTTTTTGTTATCATTCCTGCTCTATATGTTATTGTTACACTTTTTCTTTCTGGTGTTAAATTATCTCCTAATTCTACTTTATAGCCTGTTATTTCTTCTTCATTTGCATCCATATATTTAGCTGTTACTTTCATTCCTTTTGTGTCAAAGTCTTCTCCTTCAATATAAGTTGTCTTTATAGGAGCTTGACTTATTTTTATGCTAACCAACGGTACAAGTGTATATTGTATATCATTATCTATTGCATATCGCTCTGCATATGAATTACCATAGGTATAAATTGTTAAACTATTACAATTATAAAATGTATCTCTTCCTATATTTGTTACACTGCTTGGTATTGTTATAATTTGTAAACTATTACAACCAGAAAATGCATAACTTTCTATACTTGTTACTCCATTTGGAATTGTTATGTATTTTAAATTACTAAGACCAGAAAATGCATAACTTCCTATACTTGTTACTTTATGTCCATCTAATACATTTGGTATTGTTATTCGTGTCAGTTCTAATAAGGCACTTTTATTTTCTTCTTTTGGTTTTACATTTGTTGCTTCTTCATCATTTTCTAAAGTGTATTTCCATGTAACTCCATTTACTGTTATTTCTTCTAGACTTATATCTATATTTACATATGGTATATTCTCCTGTATTGCATATTCTTGTGCTTTTGAACCACTATAACCGTAAATTGTTAAATTGTTACACTCTTTGAATGCATAGAATGTTATATTTGTTACAGTATTTGGTATCGTTATTCTTTTTAAACTGCTACAATTATAAAATGCAGAATAGTGTATACTTATTACACTACTTGGTATTGTTATACCACTCAAAGTAGTACAATCATAAAAAGCACCACTTTCTATGCTTTCTACAGTTTCGGGAATACTATAACTATTTTCTCTTTTTCCTGATGGGTAACATATTATTTCTTTTTTATCTTTATTAAATAATACTCCATTATCATCGCTATAATTCTGATTATTTGATTCTACTTTTATACTTGTTAAACTATCACAACTATCAAATGCATAACTTCCTATACTTGTTATACTATTTGGTATTGTTATACTTGTTAAATTGTCACAATCATAAAATGCATTATTTCCTATTTTTACTATACTACTTGGTATTGTTATACTTGTTAAACTGTCACAGTAAGCAAATGCTTTGTCTCCTATACTTGTTACTGTACGTCCATCTAGTTCGTTTGGTATTGTTAATTGTGCTGGTAAAGTGCTTATATCTTTTGGAATTACATCTGTTGCTTCCTCACTTTCTCCTAAAATATATGCCCATGTAATTTCATTTACCGTTGTTTCTGCTATATTTATATATGGTATACTATTATCTTTTGCATACTCTTCTGCTTTTGAACCACTTTTACAATAAATTGTTAAATTATCATCATCTTTGAATGAAAAAGTTCCTATACTTTTTACACTTTCTGGAATTGTTATGCTCGTTAATCTGTAACATTGATAAAATGCATAACTTCCTATGCTTGTTACACTACTTGGGATTGTTATACTTGTTAAACTGCCACAACAAAGAAATGCACTATTTCCTATACTTGTTATACTATTTGGTAATGTTATATTTATTAAATTGCTACAATTATAAAATACATAAGTTCCTATATTTGTTACTCCATTTGGAATTGTTATAGTTATTAATCTTCTACAACCCTCAAATGCATTACTTCCTATACTTTTTACACCCTCTGGAATTGTTATACTATCAAAATTGTTACAGTCATAAAATGCTCTATATCCTATACTTGTTACTTTATGCCCATCTAGTTCACTTGGTATTATTACTTCTGTTGGTAGGCTATCCTTATCTTTTGGTTTTACTTCTGTTGCTTCTCCATTTGATAAAGTGTATGTCCATACAATTCCATTTCCTGTTGCTTCTGCTGCCATTGACTTCATTGTAAAATCACTTTCCCATATTACTGTTAACATTGGTAATAATATTTGTAATAACATTATTACTGATACCATTAATGATATTTTCTTTTTCATTTGTTTTCTCCTTTGCTTATAAATATTTTTATCCTTTCAATAATATCTTTGCATATTTCAGTTTATTTGTAAATATCGGCATTTTTTTATATGACAAAATTTCCAGCCAAGTTCTTTACGGAACTAGGTTTTGTAAAGTTAGAATTATATATTATGTCATTTATATGTTATTTTTATTACATTTTGTCATTTTTCATAAAATTATCTTAGGGATTGAAATAAAACAGAAAAGCCCTCTTTAGTTAAAATTTTAAACTAAAGAGAGCCTATATTTTTGCTTTGTTAAAATATTTTTTAATTATATTTCTTTTTCTATCAAATTTAGTTTAGCAATAGTTTTACTTCCTATAACTTCATTTGCCATCTGTACTAGTTCATTAAATAATTGTATTTGTCCTCTATGATGTACATCTATTCCATATAATACTTTTATATTATAATTTGATACAACTTCCCAAAACTCTTTACACGGATATATTACATTTCTTAATTTATTTCTCTGCTGTTCAATAGGCAAATTATTTATTTTTCTATTCTCATAATAGGTATTTTTGAATATGTCATTTAAATTTATTTCTAAAGGTATATTATATTTTTCAGCAGATTTACAAATCATATTTGAAATTTTTCTTTCTATATTTCCAAATTCATTTCTTGCATACATAAATATATCTGGATGAGCTACTATATCTATAATATCAAATTCCATTGCTTTAACAATATATTCGGCATATCTATTTAATTCTATATCTGTAAACTTTTGTGTTCTATTTAAACAAATAATTTTTAAATTTTTATTATCATCATACACAAAATGTTGACCTAAAATAATCTTATCTGTTTCATCTTTTAATTCTCTTAAGTTCTCCTCTTCACCTGGTAAATATTCTATTTCATACCCAGATTCTATTTTTATTTTATCAGCATATTTTTCTTTTAAATACTTTATGCTATTTAGATAATCATCCTTTTCTTGATACTCCATTCTCATATTTTGCCTTTTATCTATTCTATTTTTTTCTGGACAATGATCTGTAAATGCTATTTGTTTAAATCCCATTTTTACATATTCTTGAATATAGTCCTCGTCAGTCATATTTAAATCTGCATGCCCACATCTATATGTATGTTGATGATAATTAAAATTTTGCATTTTATTCCTCCTTAAAATCTGTCTCTTTTGCGACATTTTGTCGCATGGGGACTGCCCTTAATTAACTTCTATATAATTATGCTCACATGCTCTTATTAACCTATTCATTATTGCAAGCCCCAATCCTTCGCTCTTTACACCTTCTATAACAACTAAATCTACATTATATGAATCTACTTTTCTAAGTAATGTAAATATGTTCTTGCTTATATCTTCTAGACTTTCTCCCATATCTAATTTACTATTTGTATTATATTTATCTAAATGACTAGTTTTTCCTAATACTAAAATATTTTTTTCTAGGTTTATTTCTTCATTTATCCTATCTATGAGTTTATCTTCATTATCACTATATATTAATAAACATTTAGTATTTGGTGCATAATGTCTATATTTCATGCCTGGTGACATTACCTTTTCTTTTGGATTACATTCCTCCATTATTTGCTTTTCTACTATTACATCAATTCCTAAGTTCTCTATATCTTGGACAGTTATTTTACCTGGTCTTAAAATATGCACTTTATTTTTTATAACTCTTATTACTGTAGATTCTAATCCTATATCAACTATACCACTATCTAATATATAATCTACTTTTCCATTAAGCTCCTCTATTATATCTTCAATTTTTGTTCCACTAGGCCTTCCTGATATGTTTGCACTAGGTGCTGCAATTGGTAAATTGGCAAATTCTATAAGTTTTCGAGCAATTTTATTACTTGGCATTCTTATTCCAACTGTATTTAAACCTGCTGTTACATTGTTTGGCACACATTCTTTTCTGTTAAATATTATTGTTAAAGGACCTGGCCAAAAATTATTTATTAATTTTTCTTCAATTTCACCAATTCCCTGGACTAAATTATTTAACATATCAATATTTGCAATATGTACAATTAAAGGATTGTCTGAAGCTCTTCCTTTCGCTTCAAATACTTTATTTACAGCTTTTTCATCTAGTGCATTAGCACCTATTCCATAAACTGTTTCTGTTGGAAACAAAACTATTTTTCCTTTTTTTATATACATAGCTGCTTCTTTTATTCTATTTAAATCCATATTTAGTTTTAAATCTACATATTTTGATTTCATTTTAATTCCTTCTTCTTTTAAATTTAATGAATATCTAAAATTCATTTCCCATTAAAAAATCTATTATATTTATGTGTTTTATTCCATCTCTTGAAAAATCTACTTTATCTGTACTAATTACATATTTTTCATAATTATCATTTATTGGTTTATATGCTCCAAATTCTCTGGTAGCAGTATTTTCATTTGCTAGTGAATAAGTAACTTGAACATATTTTATTTGTTTTTGCTTAGATACAACAAAATCTACTTCACCTTTTTTAGTTTTTCCAATATAAACTTCATATCCTCTTGATATAAGTTCATTGTATACTATATTTTCAAGACAATTACTATAATTAATATCTTTTTGATTTATTTTTATCTTTTTTATACCTAAATCTGAAGCATAATATTTATTTAATGATTTTAAAACAGATTTTCCATGAACATCATATCTATTCACTTTATTTATTATGAATGCTGAACATAATGCTTCTAAATAAGAATATAATGTTTGTGTAGAAATCTCAGTATTTTCTTTTTTCAAATATCCTAACACATGTGTTGCTGAAAACTCCCTACCTTCTATCTCTAATAAATATTGTAATATCTTATTAAATGCTGTTATATCTTTAATTTTTAATCTCTCAACTATATCTCTTAAAATTATTGAATCATACACATCAGATATATAAGTAAACTTCGCATTATTATCTTTAAACGAAAATCTTTGTGGTAAACCTCCCCATTCAAACACATCAAATAATAATCTGTCATAATCTTCTCTTTTAGTATTTGTTAGTTCTACTATTTCTTTAAAAGTTAATGAGTTTACTCTAAAACTCACATATCTTCCAGAAAGGTCTGTTGAAAGCTCTGCAAATGTTAACCTACTATTTGAACCTGTAACAAATATACTAAATTTATTTGTTATTCTTAATGAATTTATAGCCTTTTCAAATTGTTCTATCTTTTGAATTTCATCTAAAAATATATAATATAATTTATCATCTTTTACATTACTTTTGACATACCTATCCAATTCTTTAGCTGTATTTATTTCGCTAAAATCTAAAGACTCAAAATTTATATATATTATGTGATCGTCTTTGACTCCTTTATCCCTTATTTCATCCATAATTTGTGTCAATATTACAGACTTTCCGCTTCTTCTCAATCCATATATAATTTTTATTAAACTGGTTTCTTCATAAAAATCTCTTATTTTCTCTAAATATATTTCTCTTTTAATCATTATTATCACCTATTTACATTTTAACACAAATCATTATTTTTGTAAAGTTCTTTTGATGTATCAAAATAAGTTTTGTTTTTCGACACTTTTTTTGATTGAGTTATATTGTTTAAAAATTATACTATATTAATACTTATTTTTCAATATTTTGAATATTTTACTAATTTTTGAAGAAAATAATTTTATATTATGTTTTATAAACTGGAGGTTCTTGTGGATATTATAAAAATTATTTCATTATCTCTTGGCTCTTTAATAATATTATTTTTACTAACTAAATTAATGGGTAATAGGGAAATGTCACAACTCACTATGTTTGATTATATTGTAGGAATTACAATTGGTTCTATTGCAGCAGAAATGTCTACTTCTTTAGAAAATGATTTTATGGAACCTGTTGTTGCAATGCTGGTTTATGGATTAATTACTGTATTTATTTCATATTTAACATGTAAAAGTCTAAATATGCGTAGATTTTTTACTGGAAGAGCAAAAATTCTTCTTGATAATGGAAAGCTTTATAGAAAAAATTTTAAAACATCTAAAATAGACTTAAACGATTTTTTAATGGAATGCAGAATTAATGGTTATTTTAATTTAAGTGACATTCAAACTGCAATATTAGAGCCTAATGGCAGAATAAGTTTTCTTCCTAAAACTTTAAAGCGTCCTGCAACTCCTGAAGATTTAAATATTTCACCTTTGCAAGAAAATATTGTTTATAATGTTATTCTAGATGGTGTATTATTAAAAGAAAATTTAGAAAAAAGTGGAAATAATATTAATTGGTTAGAAAACAATTTAAAAAAGCAAGGAATCAATGATATGAAAAAAATATTTCTTGCTACATGCGACAATCAAAACAATTTAAGTATTTATATTAAATTAGATAAAAAAAATAAGCATGATTATTTTGAATAAGTATTTTATAAATTGTTGTTTGTATGAAATGGGTGAAAAAGGGGCCAGGCCCCTTTTTCACCCATTTCATATTCATATTGTGTAGAGGTCGATTAAGACCGACCCCTACAACGTCTGCAATTAATTTAACCCAACAAACAACAATTTATTTTTCATCTAAAAATACTTTTCTGTAGTAATCATTTTCTAATATTAATCTTGACATTTGAAATTTTTTATAAATAATGTTATTTATTCTTTCAACATATACATTGTCTACTTCTACTCCTTCATTTGGATTAAATTCTCCTGTTACTGCATTATATTTTCCTTTATCAGTTATGAAACTCCTGTCAGAAAATATAACAAGTGGTTCTGCATCTGATAAAATATCTCTTCCCATTAATAGTCTTGAATCATATTCTATACCAAATAGATTTAAAACTGTAGGTAAAATATCTAAGCTTGATCCTATTTTATCTACTTGTATCGGACTTTTCATACTTCCACTCCAAATAAGTAATGGCATATGATATTTTTCAAATTTATCATCTCTTTCATAAGTTGATATTTCATTTATTTCATTTAATGTTAATCCATATGGATAATGATCTCCACTAATCACAATAACAGTATCTTCTAATTTTCCAGACTCTTTCAGATTATTTATTAATTCACCTACTGCTTTATCCAATTCTATATTTGCTGCTAAGTAACTTTTAGCTTTGTCTGAATATGGTAAATTTTTAACAGCGTCCCAGTTCTTGGATGTCATTGCATTTCCTATTTTAGTATAATTTAAATGTCCACTTACTGTCATATAATATGCTAAAAATTTATTATTATTTATATAATCTTTTGTTGTCACATCAATCATTTCATAATCACTATTAGGCCATTTACTTGTATCCATTCTATTCTCTAATCCAGTCCCAACAGCTAAATATGAATTATATCCCATAGTAGAAATATATTTATCTCTTTCATAATATGTTGCTGTATGATTATGATAAGCATTAGAAGAATATCCTAATTTTTCAAATATATTAGCATACGAATACGGCATATAATTTCCAACAATTTCTTTAAAACTCCATACTCCTTCTTTTGGAATAAGTGATGTATCTGTTATATATTCTCCATCTGCTGTGCTTATTGGAAATATTGGTGTGTAGAAATTATTAAATTGAAATCCTTCACTATATAATTTATACAAATTTGGCATTAAATCTTGTCTAATTGCAAGTGAACTAAAAGATTCCCCAACTATTACCACTAAGTTTTTACCCTTAAACATTCCTGTATATTGATTTTTACTAGTTGGCTGTTCGTTTGCAAAATATTGATGCATCTCTTTAATTGTTTTGTCTTGTTCCTCTTCAATTAATTTATCAAAATCTATATTTGTTATGTTGTATTTCTGTTTTTGACTACTATCACCTGCATTTGATGACACATTTACAGATAACTTTTCTTCAAATCCAAATGCAAATCTTTTTAAATCTATTCTCATTGCAGTTAAAAATCCCATTCTCTTTGTAATAAGTTTTGGTACATGAGTATTATAATACAAATTTTTATTTGAATATATATCATCATAATTAATAAAATTTACACATAATATTGCTATTATTTGTACTAATATCAATACACCTGTTTTAATAGTTGTTTCTTTTAAATTTTTTCTTTCAAAATCAATGAATTTAGTTCTATGTAACACTATTAGTGCAATAAGTGGCAGAGTAAATAACAATATTCCATACCAGTTTCTTAAAATCATGTCAAATATAACATCCATAAATTCCGTAACTTGCCCACCATTTACTATTGAATAAAATGAAAGTATTGATTCATACATACTGTAATATACAATTTGTGCTGCAAATAATATTACAATAAACGTAGTTATAATATATGTAATAATTTTGTTTGCTTTAGGTTTAAATATACTTGATAATATATTGAATAATATTGCTATTGGTATAGAAAACAATATTATCAACCAAATGCTTGTTGGAAATGTTTTAAATAATAAACAAGATAATACTAATTCTTCATATATTATAAATAAAATGTAATAAAATAATAAACTTAGTTTTTTCATAAAATTCTCCCTTTATTCTACTTCAATCTCAGCCTATAATATATCTTTTTTTTATGTTTGTAAATATATATTTCTCTCTTGAAAGATTTTAAATAATGCTATATAATATATGTATATTAATTAAAAAGGGAGTGATGCCATAATGAAAGTTTATGATAAGGAAATATACGAAAAACAAGAAAGTATTAAATTTACCCTTTTAATTATTATAGTATTTTTAGTAGGTTTTTTTGCAGGTTATATTGCAAATTCGTTTACTTCTCAAAAAACGGTTTCTGATAACAATACTATACAAATTGAAAATGTTAGTAATTAAGTATATTATATAAAAATAGGATTTTGAGCTTTATTCGAAAATCCTATTTTATTTTTATTCTACACTTTTTCATTCACTAAATATATATATTCTTTCGTTCTTTTATTTATGTAGTATCTTTTGTAATATTCTATACTTCCATAGTCTGTTATCATTGTTCTTTTTCTTAAATCTTTGGCCTAATATTATTGTTTTCTATAATTGTTTGTATTATTCTATTAATCATATAGAAACACCTCATTCGTATGGCTTTGTTTTCAACAAAAGCATCATACCAGTTGGTGCTTTTTTTGTCTATTTTTTATTCTTTTTTTCCACATATTATTTATGCTAATAAAAATATAATTTATATGTAGACTTTTTTTAACAAATAATATACAATATTTAAGATTTAGTTTTTGGAGGTTTTTTATGTTTGACAATATATTTATTAAATATTTAATTACATTTATTGTATCTATGACACCAATAATAGAATTAAGAGGTGCAATACCAATAGCTGTTGGAATGCATCTAAGTTATCTTGAAGCGTTTTTTATTAGTTTTATTGGTAATATAATTCCAATATATTTTATTGTAAAATATATTGGTCCAATATTTAATTTTCTTGGGAAGTTTAAAATATTTAAAAAAATTATAGATTGGGCAAGTAACAGAGCTGTTAAAAAGATTGAAGAAAGTGATAAACTTCAAAATTATACAGCTTTAGGATTATATTTATTTGTGGCAATTCCACTTCCAGGAACTGGTGCTTGGGTTGGTTCATTAATTGCAAACTTTTTACATATGCCCGTAAAAAAAGCTTTTTGGCCGATTGCAGCAGGTGTGTTAACGGCTGGAATCATAATACTAGCGGGAACTGCTGCTGTAGCAGGTGGTATACAAGTATTATTAAATCGAGGATAACATTAAACAAAAAGGGACAGACCCCTTTAGTTGAAAAACTAGAGGGGTCTGTCCCTTTTTGTTTAATGTTATTTAGAGATTGTTTCTTTTTTCTTTATTCTATATTCTATAAAATCATTAACTAATATTTTTATTACTGCAATTATTGGAACAGCCAAAAACATCCCAAGTACTCCATAATATGCTCCAAAAACTGTTATAGAGAATATTACAAGTATTGGACTTAATTTTAAAGCATTTCCGATAATCTTTGGATTTATTATATTTGCATCTATTTGCTGAAGTATTATTACTACTATAAGCATCCAAACAGCCTTAGTAAATCCTCCTGTAAATACTGTAATAACTGTTGCAATTGCTACTCCTACTATTGATCCAAAATATGGTATTATATTAAACAATCCAATCATAAATCCAAGTAATACCCAATATTTTATTCCTAGTATCCACATCGCTATCGAAACAATTATTCCTACTATAACTGCATCTATTATTTGACTAGATATAAATTTAAAGAATATATTATTTGCCTTCATAAAATAGTTATCTATTGCTGTGCTTGTTTCTTCTTTAAATAATGCAGCTATTAATCTTCTAATAAATCTTAATATTTCTCCCCTTTCTAGTAAAATATATACAGACATTATTATTGATACAAATATGCTAAATATAGTACTAGCAACTCCCATAACTCCTTTAATATAATCTGATAGATTTTCAATGCTTATTATATTTGTTATATCTATTCTTTGAAGGCTAGTTATAACTTGTTGAACACTTTCCTTTTTTATAAATGAATCTTCTGGCATATTATTAACAAAATCTATAGCGTTTTGGTAATATCCTGGTAAATTATTGGCTAAGTCTATTATACTTCTTGAAAGTGCTGGTATCAATATGTTTATAACTATTACTAGTATCAATATTGCTATAATATATACTGTAATTACAGATAATCCTCTTGCTCTTTTTTTTATAAATTTTGGTTTTATTTTTCTGTATAATTTTTCAATTTGCCTACATGGTATATAAAATAAATAAGCTAGTAGTATTCCCATAAAAATTGGCATTAATATTGATATTAATTTTCTAAATGCTGCTGATATGTCATTAAAATTATCTAAAGTTTTATAAACAACTATTACAACTACTGCAAATGTGAACCAATATATCCACCTTGTCCAATTTCTTTTTTCTTTCATATTATTCTCCTTTTTTCTGTAATGGGATGCATCCTTTCCCTTATTATTCGGTTTGAGAGGCACAAACCTCTCTCACTGGCATTTCCTTATATATGGAGGATTTCCCTCTTTTTTAGGCTAAAATACATCCCAATATTTAGTCGCAAGTCGTTTAGTTTTCATCATACTCTAATGCTATTTCTAATCCAACGGGGCAATGGTCACTTCCCATTACGTCCGAATATATATATGCGTCTTTTATATTTTTACTTATTCTATCAGATATAAGAAAATAGTCAATACGCCATCCGGCATTATTTGCTCTTGCATTAAACATATATGACCACCAAGTATAACATCCTTCTTTTTCTGGATATATTTTTCTAAATGTATCTGTAAAACCAGATTTTAAAAGTATGTCTATCTTTTCTCTTTCTTGATCTGTAAATCCGGCATTTTTTCTGTTTGATTTTGGATTTTTTAAGTCTATTACGTTATGTGCTACATTTAAATCTCCACAAATTATAGCTGGCTTTTTATTATCTAATTTTTTTAAGTATTTTCTAAATTCCTCTTCCCATATCATTCTATAATCTAATCTTGCAAGTTCTCTTCCTGAATTTGGTGTATAACAATTTACCATATAGAAATTATCAAATTCTAATGTGATCACTCTTCCTTCTTTGTCATGCTCCTCTACTCCTATTCCATAGGTAGCATTTATTGGTTTATCTTTAGTAAATATAGCTGTTCCCGAATACCCTTTTCTTTCAGCATAGTTATAATACTCATAATATCCATTTAAATCTAATTCAATTTGTCCTTCTTGCATTTTAGTTTCTTGAATACAAAATATATCTGCATCTAAACTCTTAAAGATATCTATAAATCCTTTTTTATATATTGCTCTTAATCCATTTACATTCCAAGATATTAGTTTCATTATTCTCTCCTTTTTTCAGATATATTGTTGTTTGTTTCATGTTCAGAAAATTCAGGACAGTCCCAAAAATCCCCAAAATTGGTGATTTTTAGGGACAGTCCTAGGATTTTCCTCTCACAAACAACAATTTATTTTTCTTCTTTATATATCTTTAATTTAACTAGAATATTATATATTTTAGTTCCAAATGGTATCATATATATATCTTCTTTTGTAAGCATTTTCATTAATAAAACTAAAATTACATATGATACTACTCCAACAGATATAGCTATAATTGTTGACATTGTATTTCCAGTTATAGTTGTCAATAGCATATATACTAAGTAAACAATAACCCCCATAATAGCAGATGCAAATATAGGCTTTAATATATGATCTTTAAAATTCATTTTTAATTTTATTTCTTTATTTAAATAGTACATGCATATTACAAATAATATTACTTGACATACAATTGAACTAATTACTGCACCTAATATGTTTATAGATGGATTACTAATTAATACTATATTCATTATTAATTTTATAATTGCACCTATTCCTAGTGCAATGGCTGGAATGTAAACTTTTCCAAACCCATACAATCCACCTTCTACAACATAATTTATTGATACAAATATCATAGTAAGTGTACTTAATATTAATATGTTTGCACCATTTGATGCAGCTGGATATATTAACTGTAGTATAGGTTCTGCAAGAGCGATTAATCCTGCTGTACATGGCATTATAATCAATATTGATGCAAAAAATGAGAAAGATAATCTTTTGTTTACTGTTTTATAATCTTTTACTGATACTGCTGATGATATTGCTGGAACTAGTGCTGTACAAAATGCTCCAGTTATTGCAAGTGGTAAATGTATTATTGTAACTACCTTTGATAATAATCCTGATAGTTCCATTGCTTTTGCTTCCAAATCTGCCTTTGCACTAATTATACCTGAAAATGCAGTTTGTATACAATTACTTATTGTTACTGTATCTATCATATTATTAATAACTGATATTAGTGAACCAATTGTCATTGGTATTGATATTGCAAATATTGTTTTTATAAGATTTCCAGCCGTTTTATTTTCTTGTGGAACTGTTTGATTTTCACATTCCATTATAATTCCTTTTTTTCTTCTTTTGTAAAATACATATAAATATATAAAAGAAATTATTATTGCAAGAGTAGTAGATACATTTCCACCTGCTGCCATTATTGCAGGATCTTTTCCTACTAATGCATATACAAATGTTATTGTAAGTACACAATTAAAAAATTGTTCTAATGTTTGTGATACACTTGTTGCTTTTTGACTTCCAAGTCCTGCAAAATATCCTCTTATTACAGAAGAAGAAGCAACAAACATTATAGCTGGGGCCAAAACCATTAAAACATATTTTACATCTGGCACATTTAAAATTTTTCTTGCAATTATATCTGCTCCAAAAAATAGTGCAATTGAGAAAAAAGCTCCAATAGTAGTAAATATTTTTAAAGACGTTTTGAAAATCCTATTTGCACCTTTATGATCGCCTATTGCAACTCTTTCTGAAACTAATTTTGATATTACTGTAGGTATTCCCACTGATGATAATGTAAGTAATAACGAATAAACAGTATAACCTGCATCATAATACCCATTACCAATATCACCAAATCCCTTTACATTTATTATTACTAATCTATATACAAAACCTAATACTTTTATTAAAATCTGTGCAATCATAAGCATTGCAACATTTTTCATAAAAGATGTTCCTTTTTCTCTTTTTATTTTCTCTTGTGCCTCCATTAAAAACCTTCCTTATACATTTAATAGTTTATTTATATCATATATATAGCCTTTTTACAATGGGAAATTTTCTAGACAGACTTTTTTCTTACATTTCTTAAACAAATTTTTCAAAAATTACAAGAAAAAAAGTCCGTCTAGAAAATTTCAAAAAAATTAGAGGCTATTTCTAACCTCTAATTTATAACCTTTAATTTTTAGTTTACTACTTCTACATCTAAATATCTTACTCCCCAAGCTAAAGCTTGTGAATGTGAATTCATATATATATCTATTCTATTTCCTTGAATTGCTCCACCTCTATCTTCTACTGTATATGTCTTACCATTTATTACAAGCTGTGTTCCAAAAGCAAATGTACTTGGTGCAGCAACTGTATGGTTTGCTGTTGCTCTTCTTCCTGATGCTGTTAATCCATTTGTTTTACCACAACATCTAGAACATGAACAATATGCTGTTACTTTATACCTTCCTGAAGATGCTGTTGTAACTCCTGATCTTCTAGACGAACTTCTTGATGTTACTTTTGTTTGAATTTGAACTATCTTATTTATTGGTTTTTCAATTACTTTAGATGATAATTCTATTCTTTCAATTTCTACATCATCTTTGTATTTTACTTTGTATGTTACTTCTTTGATACCATTTTTACCATCTTGTATTACTCTATTTGTTGTATCTTTACCATTTGAAACATCTTTTGTTATTGTTTCAAACGGTATTTCTTCTTCTACAGTTATAATTTCTTCTGTAATATTAGAATAATTTTCAGCAATTTCCTCTATATCATTATCTAACTCTTCTTCTGATATTTGAGCTATCTTTGTAGGCTCATTTCCTTCTTTTGTAATTACAATTGTATTTGTATCTGTTATCTCTTCATCTGTACTTGGTATTACAGTCTCATCTGACGATAACATTATATGATTTTCTTCTAATATTTCAGATACTTTTGTTTTTGATGTTAATACTGTAATTTCATGGTTGTTTGAAAATTTGATTTTAACATTATTAAATTTTACATTACCTGCGATTACGGATATTCCTAAAATTAATATAAAAACTACACTTATTGCTATAATTTTTCTGTAAGATATAGATGTATTTTTTACTTTATTCATAAATCCCTCCTTAAAGCAATCTTCTATATTATACTATTTTTAGAAAGTTTTGTCAAATCTGGAATAATTTTCTTTAGATATTCCTTAATTTATTATATGCTGCTTGTACCAAAATATGCCCATAAAATTGCTTTAAAATCATTTTAAAATTTTCTAATTTATTTAGTTAATATTCTTGATATGCTATTTTTGCTATGATATAATTTAAATATAATTTTATCGAAATAGGAGGTTATTACTATGTTGATAGCTTTAATTATTATTATATTATTAGTTATAGTTATAATTGGAATGTATAATAATTTAGTTAGATTAAGACAAAAAGTAAGAAATTCATGGAGTCAAATTGACGTTCAACTTCAAAGAAGATTTGATTTAATTCCAAATTTAGTAGAAACTGTAAAGGGTTATATGAAGCATGAGGATGAAGTTTTAACAAAAGTTGCAGAACTTAGAACATCTTGGGCTGGTGCTTCTTCTGTTGCAGAAAAAGCAAACCTTGATAATGAACTTTCAGGAGCTTTGAAAACAATTATGGCAGTTTCTGAAAATTATCCAGATTTAAAAGCAAATCAAAACTTTTCTGAATTACAGCAAGAATTACAAAATACAGAAAATAAAATATCATTTTCAAGACAGTTTTATAATGATAGTGTTACAATGTATAACACAAAGTTAGAAGTTGTTCCTTCTAATATAATTGCTTCAATGTTTGGTTTTAAACCTGAAGAATTATTTAAGGTTGAGAGTGATGAAAATAGGAAAAATGTTAAAATTGACTTTGATAAATAAAATAGGATTTTTGGGGAATCTTCCCCAAAATCCTATTTTATTTTAAAAATATTCTTAGCATTATTGTATGTTGCTTTTGCTATCTCTTCTAAAGTTATTTCTTTTATATCTGCTATTTTTTGTGCCATATATTTCACATTTCTTGAATCATTTCTTTTTCCTCTTAATGGTTCTGGACTAAGATATGGTGAATCTGTTTCTATAAGTATTCTGTCTAATGGTACCATTTTTATTATTTCATCTGCGTTTTTAGAATTTTTAAATGTTATAGGTCCTGCAAATGATATATAAAATCCAATTTTTAAGCCCTCTCTTACTAAATCCACATTCAAAGGGCAACAGTGAAACACACCCTTTTTTATACATTTTATTTTGTTCTTTAAAATATCTAATGTATCATAAATCGCTTCTCTAGTGTGGATAACAATAGGAAGATTTAGTTTGTTTGCTATTTCTATCTGAGAAATAAATACTTCTTTTTGTAATTCTTTATTTTCAGTATTCCAATGATAATCTAATCCTATTTCTCCAATTGCAACAACCTTTTCGTTTCTTGCTAAATTTTCTATTTCACTTAAGTCTTCTATTTTAAAATCATCTATATCGTTTGGTGAAATTCCAGCAGTTGTATACATGAAATTATAATTTTTAGCTATTTCTACAGCTTGTTTAGAAGATTGCAAACTATATCCTGCATTTATTATTTTAGTAATACCTTCACTATATATTTTTTTTATTAATTCATTTCTATCTTGTTCAAATTTTTCATCATTATAATGTGCATGTGAATCAAAAAATTCCATTTTTACCTCTATTCTTCTATAATTAATACCACGGTAGCAACAGCATATTCTTTACAATGTGATATTGAAATATCTATACTTTTTATTTTATCAAATTTTATATCTAAAAATTCAATTTTAGGATTCCCATTTTTATCGTTAATTACCTCAGCATTGTGCCATGATATATCAAATTTATTTTTTAAAAGTGGAGATACTGCTTTAAAAATTGCTTCTTTTGCTGCAAATCTACCTGCATAATGGTAATATTTTGCATTTCTTTTACTTTCACAGTATTCTTTTTCATTTTGTGTAAAAATTATGTCTAGAAAAGTATCTCCTGACCTCTCTATTGATTCTTTTATTCTACTTATTTCTATGATATCTGTTCCACAAGATATTTTCATATTTTCCTCCATAAAATTGTTGTTTGTTTCATGTTCGGAAAATTCAGGACAGTCCCAAAAATCCCCAAAATTGGTGATTTTTAAGGACAGTCCCTAGGATTTTCCTCTCACAAACAAATTACAATTTATCGTACAATTTTTTATTTTAATGTTATCAGTGCAATTAAATTTATTACATTTAATAATAATGATATTGCTAATGCAAGCAATATGATTTTATTTGTATTATTACTGTTTTCTATATTTAATTCTTTATAAATAACATCATATTTATTTTTAATTTCATCATAAATTTCCTGAAGTTCAAAAATTTCTTTCCATTTGTTATAAAAAATAGTTCCGGTAATTGAATTTGTAATTTCATTCATCCATATTTCATTTGTAAATTTAGTAAATTGTTTTCTAATATTGTTTATGTCCTTTTTACTTTTGAAGTTATTTTCAAGCTTTTTTAAATAAATTCTTTGGTATAGACTAATTATTAATGTATATAAATATTCATTTTCAAAATCAAATAATAGTTTAGTATAATTATTTAAATCTATACTAGATGTCATCAAACTTGCACTTTGTTTTGTAAATCCAAATCTTGAATACTTAAATTGCTCTATTACTTGTATGTTTTTATCAAATTCATTTACATTAAAATCTAGTGTATCATTATTAGAAAGTACATTGCTATATCTTAAAAAATCACTTTGTATCTCTTTAAAGTCCTCTTCTTCACTCCAATTGCCTTGATCAATACAAGAATAAGTATATACAAAAAATCTTTTGTTATATAAATCTACATCTTTTAATTCAATAGCATTATTATTTACACCTATAATATCATTAATAAAATCAGAAAGCTCATTCATATTGCTAAACTTATCTGTTTGTATTTTTATATTTGTAAAATCTTTTAATTTGGTAAAATCAGAATTTATATCTTTAAATCTGTAATTAAATTTTAATAAATCCGAAAATTTTTCACTATTATTTATATCAGTTTTAATAAGTAAAAAACATACTCCTGTATCAAAACATATTATCTCTACTTTATCAATATTAAAAAATATACCATCATTATCAGTAACTTTACCTTGTACTTTTGTATTAAAATTATATTCAAAAATATTGCAATGTAACTTAGATAATATCATTGCTTTCATTTTATTATCTAATCTTTCTAAGTTGTTTATCTTTTCTCTATTAAATGAAAATGTTGGAAAAAAATATTCTCTTATGTTTTGAATAAAATACGAGTATAAATTAATATCTCTTTCCTTTTCGAATATTTTTAAATTACAATTTTTATTATTTAATAAACTTAATAGATATTTTTCATATTTATTTTCTTTAATCAAAAACGGTTTTATAAAATATGTGTATTGATACTTTACTTTTAATTCCATTATTTTACCCTCTTTTGTTCATTTTCATAAAAAAGGGGTTATATCCCCCTTTTTTTATTTTTCATAATATAATCCACTATCATTTAAATGCCATGTTCCTATAAAGTCTATATAGATGCTATTATCTAAATTAACTGTTGGTTCACAAGAAACGGCACCTACTTTATTTATACTTCCCCAATTACCATTTGTCTTGACTGCTGCAAATCCTTTTGAATTTTGCTCTGTTCCATCTTCATATATATAATCTACTACAACACCACCAGATTTATCTACATACCCATATTTACCATCTTTTTTACTTAAGAATAAAGTGTTTTCTGTTAATAAATCAGATGAACTCTTTTCTTCTAATTTAAAGTTATAATATTTATATTCATTATTTGTATATACTTTTATATATCCCTTTTCTGTATTTACTTCTGATACTATTCCTACAATTTTTTGTCCTAAGTTATTGTCAAATATAACTGTTTCTGTATCTGTTTTATCAGCTTGAATGAAACCACCATTTTCAACATATACCATATTTTCATATTCAAATTTTATAACTGCCTTATTTTCTAAGTTTATTACACCATATTTACCATCTTTTTTTGCTATATAGTAAATTGAAAATGCATATTTTAAATCCTCATATTGTGGCTCTATTTTTTCTTTATTAGTTTTAGTCACTACACCATATTTACCATCTTTTTTTATTATTATATTGTCAGACTTAGCCTCTACAATATCTTCATATTCATCATCTATTATTATTTTATTCTCTTCTGTATCCATTAATTGCCAAGTTTTATCTTTTTTTACTGCAAATAAATTTGAACTACCTAAATATTTTATTCCTTTATATTTTGGTTCTATTAAAATTGTTCCAGTTGTGCTAATTAGCCCATACTTATTATTTGCATCTATAACTATGTATTCACTCTTATATCCTTCCTCTAATGTAAGTATATTTTTGTATTCTGTATTTATAATCGTTTGTCCTTTTTCATTTACTAATCCCACATTATCATCTTTTTTAACTATAAAATTGCTTGTAACTCCCTTTAATGCTGTTATTTCATCATATTCGCATGGTAAAACTTCTTGCCCCTCAAAATTTATAATTCCATATTTACCATTTTTACTTACTCTTAGGACATTATCTTCATACCAAAAATTCTGTTTAGAATCTAAATTATCTATTGCCTCTATTTCATCATAACCTGTTAAAATCTCTTCATTTTTTTCATTAATAGCTTTTGTTTTATATGTACCATTTTCATCATCAACATCATATGTACATATAAATATAGGTTTAGAATTATTTGGTATTGCTATCATCTCATCATATGATGGCTCAATTACTGTTTCTCCATCATTATTTATTACTCCAAATTTACCATTTTCATAGGCTGTATAATATGAATAATTCTTTATTTCTACTTTTTCTCCACTATTTTTTACTATATTAACAATTGAAATAATAATCATAACTATAACTGCTAAAGCTACAATTACACCTACAACTTTTTTGAAATTTAGTTTCGGCTGATCATCATATCTTCTACCTCTGCTACCCATTTCAAAATTCCTCCCATTTTTACATATTTCGTTATTAATAATATCATAAACTAAATTTTTTTCCAATAGTTTTCATATAGTTTTTTTGCAGTCTCAGGACTATCTTCTCCCGTTATATTTTTTACAGGTGCAAAGTCTTCTTCTCTTTTACCTCTAAGTATTGCAATATCGTCAAATATTTTAAAACTATCAAATATAAATTGTTCAAATTTATATGCATTTGCCTCATGAGGTTCAATCAAATTTCCTTTTTCATCTAAATAATTAGCCTTCTTAAGTGCAACATGGTATTCTAATTCCTTAGTACTTGATTTTTTTATAGCATTCATACTAAATAGATTGCACATGATATGTGACTCCCCAAAAACTAACTCACCATTATCATTTGTGATACCTGATATATCATTAGGTAATTCTGTATATTCTATTACTCTTACTCTGTCATTTTGCTTACAAAGCACTCCTACTTTTTCATTTGGGCTTCTTTTTAATACAGTTCTAGTTCCTATTTGATTGCCTTTTGCTACAGTTAAACCTAATAACAAAACATCTACATATTTTAGTAATATATTATCAACAGAACCTATAAATAGCCATTCTATGCCTCTCTTATCCATATCAGCTATTGCTCCTTTTTTTAACATAGAATTAAATATTCCTCCATTACCATTTGATGCTTCTTTTATAAGTCCATTTTTACCTATTAATAATTTTCCTTGTTTATTTAATAATGGTAATTTACCTTGCTCAAATATATAAATATATTCTTTTGGATATCCGAAATAATTATTATTTTCTAAAAAACTTATTGTATTTTCATTGTTCTCATTACTAGTCATTATATACCATGGTATAATTACATCATATTTGTCATTTGCTCTTTTTAATGTATCTACTATAATTTCAAATAGATACTTACCTCCATTTTTAAATTCAATTCTATATGTACCCTTAGCTCCTGGATGTCCGAAGTCTTGTTCCTTGACCTCCTGCCATTGTTGCAATAGCAAATTTATTGCTTTTTATAATATCTGTTCCAATTTTTCTATAATTTTCTAATTCTTCATCTTCTAATTTATCTGGATTAACTCCTGTTACGGGATATATTTCTTCTAAATCTACATATTTATCGTATAATGTTTTTTTATATAATTCCTTTAACTCCTCAAAATCTATATTTAATACCTGATTTATTAATTTATCTCTAGTATCTAAATTTGACTTATCAATAAATTTGATAATATGTTCTTGATTATACTTTTTTAATATTTCTTTTGCTTTATTATAATTATTATCCATTTCTTAATCCTTTCTACAGAACAAAGCAATCTTTGCCAGTCCTTTGTTCTCACCAATTTGAATTTTAGAATTTAATGAGAAAATCTAAAGATATTATCAATTACATAAAGACTAAATACCCTCATAATATAACATTATTTTTATGTTTTGTCCACTATTAATATTTTGTTTGAGAAATTGTAACATATATTTTTATATATTTAATATATATGTTTTAGGGGTGTGTCCATGTTTAAGATGAAAATAATTATATTTAAGATAAAAAAACTTTTTATTCCTGTTTGTATATGCTTATTTACTATATTTCTATTAGTATTTTCAAATGCAAATCTTTCATCTGCTAAAACTGGTTTATTGTTATGGGCAAATTCAGTTGTTCCATCTCTACTTCCTTTTTTTATTGCTACTGAACTTCTTGGATATACAAATGTTATTTCAATTTTAGGTAAGTTATTAAATAGATTTATGAGACCTATTTTTAATGTTCCTGGAGAGGGAGCATTTCCTTTTATAATGGGTATTATTAGTGGTTATCCAATGGGTGCCAAAATAGTTTCAAACTTTAAAAATCAAGGTATATGTACAAATGAAGAAGCAGAAAGATTGCTTGCATTTACTAATAATTCAGGACCTCTTTTTATAATAGGAACTGTTGGAATAGGACTTTTTAAAGATACAAATACAGGAATTTTACTTTTTATCACTCATATTTTAGCATGCTTTACTGTAGGTTTTCTTTTTAGATGGTGGAAATCTGGAAGGAAAAAAAGAACTGCTTTTCTGCAAGAATCATCTAATACTATTCCTTCAAAAGTCTCTTTATCAAATCTTGGTGAAGTATTAGCAAATTCTATAATGAGTGCAATTAATACTCTTTTTCTAATTGGGGGATTTATAGTTCTATTTTCTGTAATTATATCAATATTAGAAAATAGCAATGTTTTAGGTATGCTTGCAAATTTTATATCTCCTGTACTTAATATTTTCGGAATTCCAATTTCATATTCTAATGGTATAATTACTGGAATATTAGAACTTACTAATGGAGTATGTAATATTGCAATGATTAGCAATAAATCTATTTCAACAAATATTATAATTTGTGCATTTTTACTTGGTTTTGGAGGAATTTCTATTACACTTCAAATTTTAAGTATTACATCAAAATCGAAAATTTCTATCAAACCTTATTTAATAGGAAAACTCCTTCAAGGTACATTTGCAGCTATTTATACTTATATATTTTTAAACACATTTTTGTTTTTGAATTTAGATTTGTAATGTAGTGTTACAATTGATGTGAAACAAAATAATAAAAATTGAATAAGTGATTTAAATCATATATAATTGAGTTGC
>CANQIC010000022.1 GCA_947623865.1 uncultured Clostridia bacterium
TGCTGTAATGTTCTGCTTTTACAGCCTAGCTGATGAAGTAGCTTAACATAGCTTTTTATTAATTACAAGAGCTTTTAGTGTATAAGTTTTAATTTTTGTCAAGCATTTTCCTTAATGTATTTAAAAAATGGATTTACAGGTTTTCTCATATAATTTTCTAGAATATAATCTACGGTGCAAAGTAAAGTTAAGCTCTTTTCCATTAGTGCTGAGATGTAATCAAAGTCCAAATGATTTAGCTCATCTGTCTTATCTACCATGAGTTTTATATCATCTACAACCTTTTGAAGATTTAGTGCATTTCTGCTGATAGCTGAATCTTGTGTGTCTTTCATAATTTCTACAACTGGTCTTTGCATAAATCACATCTCCTTTTTCACTATACTTTTTTAGTATCTTCATTAATATTTTACCTAACAATATTTAAAATCATATAAAGTGAAAAAGTGAAAATTTAATATGTAAAAATATTTTTAAACATAAAAAATAGAGAGTATCAAAATCTCTCTATCGCTTGTGTGGTGCGTCATCAGGGGGTCGAACCCTGGACCTTCGGATTAAGAGTCCGCTGCTCTACCAACTGAGCTAATAACGCATATTTAATTATTTATATCAAATTGGGGAGAATTGGGGAGAAGTTCAATTTTATGCTTTTTCCCTAATTCCCTCAAATTATTTATTTTTCAACTATTAACACCATTTTTATATTTTATAAACCATTTGATTAAGAGTCAGCTGCTCTACCAACTGAGCTAGTCACCCATTTATTAGCTAGTAGCATTTAATTTTAACGTTCTTAATTATAATACCAAAATCACTCTTTGTCAATCCTTTAAATATGAAACTAGAGGTCAATCAAACATACCTCTAGTTTCTATATTTATAATAGTTTTTTAGTTTCCAGTTTTTTTATTTGTTTTAGTCTTTTTATTATTGGTAGTATTTCCTTTTTTTGTTTCTTGTTTTTTATTACTTGTGTTTGTTTCAGTTTTTTTAGTGGTATTATTTGTAGTCTTTTTTGTAGATTTTTTGGTAGTATTTTTCGTTGTTGTGCTAGTAGACTTGGATTTTTTCGCTCCCACATTTATAATTTTATTCATTGGGTCATATGTATCTGAAGATAATACTGTTCTAGAAACCTCTGAGCCATTTAATTTTACTACTTTATATGTAATACTTTTACATCCATTCATCCCATTTTGTGTAACACTTTGTTTCCCTTCTGCTAAACTACTATCGTCTTGATATACTACTTTAAAAGGCGTATAACTTAGTATATTTGTTACTATATCAATATCATATTCAACATCTTCTTTTATTCCATATATATCTATTTTAGCAACTCCGTTTCCGATACTCGTTTTTATCATTATTGGATATTTTCTTGTATTTTTAAATTTGAAATCTAATGAACCATATACAACAGTTGCATCTTTACCAGCTCCTACATATCCTGCTAAAAACATGTGGTTATGCCTTTCTACTATATCTAAATTTGCATAAACAACTGCATCATATAATGTTGATGAAATTTGGCAAATGCCTCCTGCAAGGGTCTGAACTACCTGTCCTCCTGCATATCCTCCCGCTTCTTTATATCCTGCTTCAGCTGTTCTTTTTCCTAATGTATTATTGTATGAAAAGGTTTCACCTGAAGCTACTACAACTCCATCTAATTTGTTCATAGCCAATTTTAAATTTGTAGTTCTAGAATAGTTACTTGCATCATATCTAGTACTAAAAGATGATAAAAGATCTGGAAAAGCTTCCGTTCCAATTTCATCTGTAGTTATTTTTGGAGTTGTTATTTTTAATTGTATTTCATATTCTTCTTTATCTTCTTTTAACATCTCTCTTGCAGCTTCTAAATCAAAATCTACACCGTCTACATGTGGATAAATTTTGAATGGATCTTTTGTATAATATGCATCCTTAGCCTCTGTATGAACCTTAGCATAAATAGCGTCAATATCTATTGGAGCTGGTTCATCTTCTATTAAATCTATGTTTAATTGTATATCAGCATTATTACTTAGTATCTCATCTACTATTTTTTGTTTCACTTGATTGGTATCTATGATATTACCTTTTGTTCCATTAGTTATTATTAATTTATTATCTTCTATACAGTAATTTGATTCTACTACTGGATTTGGTACTTTAGAACTCATGTCATCTAATATTTTATTTAATAATTCTTCGTTATATGTATACTCTAAATTAATATCTTTACCAGACATCATAGTTTTTATAATTTCGTTATTATTTGAAAATATATTCCCATTTCTTCCTATATTATATGCCTCTTCAACTGCTTTTTCTATATTGTAGCTTGTTTCTATTTGAGATAATTTTATTCCATATTCAAAGTCATCTGCTTTAACTAAAATATCACCTTCTAGTTTTTGATTAGTAATTTCATCTAATTTCTGAATTGCCTCTTCTTTGCTTAATTTACTAATTTCTACTCCGTTTATCTTCACTCCTGAAATAATTTTTGTATTATTTATATTAAATAAAGCAAATCCTGTGCTAAATATAATTGCTAATAAAAATATTAATGCCACACAAATTAAAGATATTGTTTTCTTTTTATTACTTTTTATAAAGTATCTAAATTTTGAGTTGTTACTATTTTGATTAGTATTATTTAGTCCATCTTGTTCTAACGCTTTTGTTGCAATACCTTTTTTTAATGTGTCTTCATTATTAATTTTTTGTTTTCTACCAATTAATTTCATATCATATCTCCCTAAAAAAGTATATTTCTCTATTATATTATCATAATCATTATTTTTTTACAATATTTTTATATTGATTATTAAATATACTTTTACTATAATGATATTATTATGATATAAAAAATATTTCTGTTATTGATTTGTTTAGTGCTATTGAAATTTTTTCCATAATTTCAATAGATGGATTTTTTCTGCTACCTTTTTCTAAGTGGCATAAGTAACCTACTGACACTCCTGATAATTCAGACAGTTTTACTAAAGTCATTCCCTTTTCTTTCCTTATTTTTCTCACTTGATTATGATACATTCTAATCACCTCTTTTATTTGTCTAATTAACAATTATATTATCATTAACCTTTTTGACAAGTCAAGTGTTTTTGAAAATTTTGTTAATTTTTTACATTTTTCTTATTTACTAGTAGACAAATTTTAATTTATTTTATATAATAGTGTCAGAATTTATAAGTAAAAGGAGTGCATAAAATATGATTGGTGATATGATTGCAAAAGTTAGAAAAGAAAAAGGAATGACTAAAACAGAACTTGCTAGATTAACAGATATAAATATAGGTCATCTAACACACATTGAAAAAGGTGAAAGAAATCCAAGTCATAAGGCCTTAAAAAATATATGTAGAGCTTTAGATATACCTTACCAACAATTAATGTACACTTATGATAAACAAGTAAGTGAAGAACAGGAAAGTTATGGTTTTATAAATCATATATCACATAACAAGGTACTTGCAGTTAATGATTTACAAGATTTTATAGATTGTCCATCAAATATGCCAAGTGCTTCTTTAGCAGTTAAAATAAATGATGATTCAATGGAACCAAAACTTAAAAAAGGTAGCTTGGCTTTTATAGAATTTAACTCTCTTTTAAACAATAAAGAAATTGGTATTTTTAATATAAATGATAAGATATTAATTCGTAGATTTATTATTCGTAGAGGAAAAATAGTATTAAAACCTGATAATAAATCAGCAGAAGAAATAGAATTAATAGATTCCGATAAGTTTTATATTATTGGAAAAGTATTAAATTGTAAATAAGTTTAAATATTTTGTAAAAAATACTTGAATAATATATATTTTAATACTATAATATCATTAACTAAAGATAAAAAAGTAAGAGGAGAATAAAATGGAATTAATTAAAAACATATTTTTCAATACAGATAAATTATTGCAGAATTCTAGAGTAAAAATTTCATATACTGGACTTTTCTTTGAAAATGGCTCTAAAGAAGTATATATACATTATGGTTTTGGACCTTTTTGGGATAATTTATCTGAAATAAAAATGGAAAAAACTGAACTTGGTTTTCAAACTGAAATTGATTTAATTGAAAGTGATACATTTAATTTCTGTTTCAAAAATGAAAATAATCAATGGGATAATAACAATTATCAAAATTATGTCTTTGATTTGGAAAAACCTAATTTAGATTTAGTTGTTAAAGATATTGATTCTTCTTTAGATAGACCAAATAAATTAAGAAGATCATATTTGTGGAGTAAAAAAATAAGGTTAGCAATATATAAAATAATAACATATGTTCCAAAATTGATATCAGGAAATTATAAAAAGAAAATTTATAATAATGATTAAAAAAATATTTCTTTACAATGTAGGTCGCTGTGAATAGCAACCTACATTTTTTATTATAATTTTTAGTTGTATACAAAAATATTTAATATTATTAAGGGTTTTTATAATTTAAATTACATATCCTCCATTTGGTGAAATTATCTGTCCCGTTGTAAATTCATCTTCTATTAGCCATTTAACGCATCTATATATATCAATTGGCTTTCCTATTTTATTTAACGGAGTCTCATTTTTTATTTCTTCTTTAATTACATTATCTAAATTATTATTCATTTCTGTATCAATAACTCCTGGTGCAATTGAATTAACTCTAATATTTGATGGACCCAATTCTTTTGCAAGTGATTTTGTCATTCCATCTATTCCAGCTTTAGAAACTGAATATGCAACTTCGCAAGATGCTCCAACTAATCCCCATATAGATGAGATATTTATAATACATCCATTTTTATTATGTATCATATTAGGTAATGCTTCTTGTATACAGTAAAATACAGAATTTAAATTTGTACCTATCATTTCATTCCAATCTTCATCTGTTATATCATTAAACATTTGTAATTTTGCTATACCTGCATTATTTATTAATATGTCTATATTTCCAAATTTATTAAGAGCAAATTTCATCATTTTTTTTACATCTTCTCTTTTTGAAACATCTGCTTTGTATATTTCAATTTTTATCCCTTGTTTTGATAAATCTTTTTGTGTTTGCTTTGCTTGATTTCCAGATTTATTATAATTAAGCACAACATTATATCCATCTCTTGCTAAATTTTCTGCTATACATTTACCTATTCCTTTAGATCCACCTGTGATTAAAACAGTTTTCATTTATTTGTTCTCCTTTATATAATATTTATTTCTACTTCTTCTACCATTATTTATATTAGCACCTTTATATGTACTTGTCAAAGAATGGCAATTGGGACATAATAATATTAAATTTTCTTCATTGTTATTTTCATAATTACCATCAATATGTTCAACCTCTAATGGTATGGTTCTTGTATATTTATTCATTTCTCCCCATCCACAAACTGCACATTTATTATTGTACTTTTCAAATAAATATCTTTTTATATGCATAGAAATCTGATAATCTCCTCTAATACCAACTTCTTTTCCATTTTTCCAATTGTTAATATACTTCTTATATTCATATTCCTTTTGACATCTTACTGAGCAATATTTATTTCTTTCAGGAATATTATCTCCACAATTTATACATTTCATATATATCTATCTCCCAAACAAACTTATATTTATTGTCAAATTGACCTGTTTGTTGTCCTAAAAAAAGATGACTTTTGTCATCTTTTTTGGAGCCGCTAGTCAGACTTGAACTGACGACCTACTGATTCATACTACTACAACTTTCATTGCCACAAATGTGTTTGTAGTCTGGACTTTCTCTTTACCATAGCTTTTTTACCTTAGGTACACCGTATAAAGTCTCTACACTTAAAAATTTCTTTTCTAGCTCGGGATTGGCATATTTTCTAAACTTAGCTTTCCCCGAATTAGCGGTGTCCACTTTATATGTTTCCATATAAAGGTGCAAGATGATTCTGAATATGCTATTCATCCTACAAGTCAGTTGCTCTACCAACTGAGCTACAGCGGCATATAATATTGGTGACCCGTACGGGAATCGAACCCATGTCTCCGCCGTGAAAGGGCGATGTCTTAACCGCTTGACCAACGGGCCTTATATAAATAAATACTAATATAAAATTAGTATTTATTTGGTGAGCCATCCGCGACTCGAACGCGGGACAACTTGATTAAAAGTCAAGTGCTCTACCACCTGAGCTAATGGCCCATAATTCTAAAAAAGAATTATTTAAGCAACTGCTCTTTGACAGTTGCTTAAATATCTTACAATATTTTTTTATAATTGTCAATGTTTTTTTTGAATTTTGTTAATTTTATTTTTTATTCATACGTATATGGCGATGATGATGTACCATCTCCTCCGTTTATTCTAATACCATTTCCCATGATAACTACTGGACGAATACCATCCGATTGATATACATTGTCCCCATAAGAGCTATAAATAAATTTAGCACTAATGTTATCAAATCTCCTTGAAGTACCTACACATCTCATTCTGTATTCAATGCAATTAGCATCATTTTTATAACAGCTATTTGCTAACCAATAACTTCCAATATCATTACTAAACAATAATCCATATCCTCCTCCTCCAGGTCCAGCTGCACCTGGAGTAGCTGATTTAACGTCAGTCAAATAATCAGGATAGTATTCATAAAATGTCGAAGTAGAAGTTGCAGCTGCCATATATGTCACATCACGCCTTGTACAACTTCCAACGCCTGTGTCAATGTCAATATAATTAAATCCATATTCATAATATTCATCGCAATAAGCATCGGAACCATTAACCCCGTAGCGATCCCACCATCCATAAGTTTGTTCTTTTCCGTATTCATTATATCCACCTTCACCATATTTTTTTCCTTCTTCAGATTGGTCAGGATCATATACGCCCACATTATTTGGATTATATCCTGTTATTTTATTCACATCATCTACATTTATACTCCTTGCAGAAGTTGCTCCTTTTCCATGACCATAAATATTAGATATTGAATTTAACAATTCTACTCCACTACATACGCCAGTTTGACCCCTTAAACTAAGTTTTCCTACAATGTTTTCTGATATTAATTTTATCTTGCCTGTTTTTTCATCTATGTCTAATACTCTCCATTTTCCATTGGTATAATCACTTGTTTTAAAAGTTTGAATCTTATCAACACCAGATCCTAGACTTATTGAAGTAAATGCTGACGAATAATTATCACTAGCATAAGTTCCAGTCAATACACTCAAGCCCAATGTATAATTAGTTGGATCATAATCTATATAATCTCCTACTTTTAATCGTTGCCCTGTTGACATTATTTCTATCTGGTACGGTCTTGCTACTCTGTGACCTACTCTATCCATTGTTTCTACAACTAATGTATATTTTCCTGGCTTTGTTAATTTTATTTTACCTGTTTGATTAGATAATGTTAATTCATCGCTCCTTACATGATATCTTGAGAATAATACTCCACTTTCATTATCTGAAGCATCATCATTTAATTCTATAGATAAAGAGCCATAAGCCTTTCCAATTCCACCCGGGTTAAATTCAGTTCCATCTTCAAATTGCATTTTTAAAGTTGCCGGTTTTGGATTATTTCTATCTATATATACATTTCCTGTTGCTGTTGCTAAAACATAATTGTCCTTATTTATTAATCTTGCATATATTTGTCCAGTTTCTGTCATTGTTAATTTTTCCATGTAATAATAGTTATTGTTATATCTCTCGTATTTTGTCCAATTCCTTCCATCTCGTGAAAATTGTAGTTCATAACCTTCCGGTGCTCCTGCTTCTATTTTTACTATTACATCAGATGATACCCATCCAAGCGGACCGTATTTTGGATCTACACCTTCTTTAATTCTATATTTAAATGCTATACCTACTGTCATTGCCTCTAATTTTAATGTTGTTTCATTTCCTGCCCTGTCTATTAATTTTACTCTTATAGTATATTCTGTACCTTCTTTTAAGGAATCAAATGTATGAGTATCACTCATTGATAAACTCCATTCATCTCCGTCAATACTGTATAGATATGTTTCTACTCCACTACATCCATTTGTACTTGTTTTAGGTGAATCTGATGAAGAAACTTTTGCTACTATTTTTTCTTTTGTTTTTTCTTGAATTGTAATCATTCCCCACGATGGTGCAACTTTATCTATATTAGCTACACTTCCTGTTGCTGTTTCACTTATATTATTTGTATTTGTTTTATCTACCAGTCTTGCATATATTGAACCGTTTTCTGTCATTTCTATTTCTGATGTGTAATCTTTAAATTCATTTCCATCTGTTGAATATTGTAATGTATATTCATTTGTATCTTCAGTTGTTGTTATCGTTACGTATACAGATTCATTTGTCCAATCCTCATTACTATATTCAAATTCTATTGCACTTGCTGTTGGCATTGTACTAGTGCTTACATCTGTTGTTCCATTTAATGGTGTTCTTGTGCTGTTTCCTGCCACATCATATATTAATGCATATGTATTGTATATTTTATTTTCTTCTAATCCTGTTATTTTTTTTGTTTTTGTTACTGCTGTTGTCTTTCCTCTTTCTGTTTCATTCATTGTTTTATCTACTTCTTCTATGCTTGTATATGAATTTTCATTTGATAATTTATAGTACCATACTATTTTGCTTATTCCTGATAAACTATCTGTTGCCGTTGTACTTAATGTTATGCTTGATACCGTACTTGCTGTTGATTTTAGCTGTGTTCCTATTTGTGGTGCTGCTGTATCTATATTTGATACACTTCCTGTTGCTGTTGCACTTACATTGTTTGTATTTGTTTTATCCACTAATCTTGCATATACATCCCCATTTGCTTCCATTTTTACTGCTGATTCATAATCTTTAAATATATTTCCATCTGTTGAATATTGTAGCTTATAACCATCTCCTGCTGTTGATGAAATTGTTACATTTACAGGTTGGTTTGTCCACTTTTTATTGCTATATGTAAATCCTATTGAACTTGTTGTTGGCATTGAACTTGTTGTTACATCTGTTGTTCCATTTGATGGTGTTCTTGTGCTGTTTCCTGCTACATCATATATTTCTGCATATATATTGTATGTTTTATTTGCTTCTAATCCTGTTATCGCTTTTGTTTTTGTTACTGCTGTTGTTTTTCCTTTTTCTGTTCCATTCATTGTTTTATCTACTTCTTCTATGCTTGTATATGAATTTTCATTTGATAATTTATAGTACCATACTATTTTGCTTATTCCTGATAAACTATCTGTTGCTGTTGTACTTAATGTTATTTTTGATGTTGTATTTCCTGTTGATCTTAATTGTGTTCCTATTTGTGGTGCTGCTGTATCTATATTTTCTACATTTCCTGTTACTATTTCTCCTGCCTGTTTTTTACTATCTATTAATCTTGCATATATTGGTCCATTTTTAGTCATTTCTACTTTATCTATATAGTTTTTCCATGTACTTTCATCTTTTGAGTATTGTAGTGTATATACATTTGTATCTGCTGTTGTTTTTACTGTCACTTTTACAGGTTGATTTGTCCATTTTTTTTCACTGTAATCAAATGATATATTACTACTTCCTCCTGGTACTGCCCATGTTTTTACTTTTACATCATCTGATGTTTTTTCATTTCCTGCTCTATCTTTTACTTTTACTTTGAATGTATATTCTTTGTTTTGAGTTAAATCATTAAATGTATAAGTATCTGTTGTTTCTGCTGATGTCCATGTCTCTCCTCCGTTGTTACTATAGTAGTACTCTTTTATTCCGCTACATCCGCTTGTATTTGTTGCTTCTTGGTCTTCTGCTGTTGCACTTAATGTTACACTGTTTGTTGTTTTTGTGTTTTCTACTGTTAATGTTGGTGCTAATTTATCTATTTTTTCTACTCTTCCTTTTGCTGTTTCTCCTGCTTTACCCTTACTATTTACTAATCTTGCATATATTGGTCCGTTTTCACTCATTTCTACTGGTTCTGTATATTTTATCCATGTGTTTTCATCTTTTGAGTATTGTAATGTATATGCATTAGTATCTACTGTTGTTTTTATTGTTACATTTACACTTCCATTTGTCCAGTCTGTTGGACTGTAATCAAATGATATACTATCACTTCCTCCTGGCATTTCTCCTGTTGTTATATTTTCTGTTAGTGATAATCCTTCATTTCCTGCCTTGTCTACTGCCTTTACTCTTATTGTATATTCCTCTCCTTGGGTTAATCCACTAAATGTATATTTATTTGAGTTTTGCCCATTTGTTGGTTCCCACGTTTTTCCTCCATCTTTACTAAAATAGTATTTTTCTATTCCGCTACTTCCACTTGTTTCATTTGCTATTGCATCTATAGCTGATCCTTCTAATGTTATACTATCTGTTGTTGCTGAACTGTTTCTTATTGTTACATTTGTTGGTGCTAGTTTATCTATGTTTCCTACATTTCCTGTTGCTGATGCCATTTCTTGATATAAATTATTAACTAATTTTGCATGTATTGCTGTGTTATTTTCTGTTACTATTGGTCCAGTATATTGTTGCCATGTTGTTCCGTCTGTTGAATATTGTAATGTGTATTCTTTATTTTGTGTTTCTATTGTTACTTCTACACTTTTATTCGTCCAAGTATCTAAATTAGGATTATATGTGAATTTTATATCATTTTCTTCTGGATCTACATTTGGCTTATTTTCATTTTGTTGTCCTATATATTTTGTTTCTTCTTCTGTTATTTCAAATACATATCCTTCTGGTGTGACTACTACTGTTGTGTTTTCATCTTTTCTTGTTACTGTACTGTCTTTGAAAACATTGTCCTTTTTTATTTCTTCTTCATAGTAATCCATGTATTCTTTGCTTGTTAGTCCTTCTTGATATCTTTTTATTTCTACATTTGGTCTTATTAAATCTAGTTCTTCTTGATATGCTTGTATTTGTGTTTGTTTTACTGCTTCTTTTGCTGTACTAAATAATCCTCCATCTAATGCTACATTTATTGTTACTCCTAATAAAATTAACATTACTATTATTGTTATTATTAGTGCTATTAATGTAACACCTGTTCCACGTCTTTTAAGGTCGCTATATGTAGCAACCCTTGCAATAATACTTTTTGTAGTTTTTTCATTTAATATCTGTTTTCCCTTTAAATTTTCCTTTTCCATTTATTTGCACCTCTTTAAGGTTTACGGGTCGATGATTGCACCGGCCCGCTTTTGTTGTCTATTTTTTTGTTATTGTAAAATCATATGCATTCGCATAATCAAATGTTGCACTTGTATTTAATTGTGCACTTTCTCCTGCCGATAATTCTTGTATATAGCCTCCTACTGTTACTATTTCATTCCCTTCTTTGTCTAACACTGTGATATTTACTGGGTATCCTCCTTTTTTGCTATCTGATATATTTGTTATTGTTCCTAATAATAGTGTTACATTGTTATTTTCTGTTAGTTGAAAATTACTTATTTGCATTCCATCAAATTCTTTTGTTTCATGCAATTTATCACTTGTGTTTAGTTTTGTTCCATCATCTAATACATCTACAAATTCTTCTGTTACTACATTTTCTTCTGATGCTGTTTCATTGTTATTTTTTTGTTTCTTTATATTACTAATAATCATTAATATTGCTATTATTATTATTCCAATTAATATTATTATCCCTATCATTCGTTTCTCTTTCTTTTTCATTCCTTTTATTCCTCCTATGCGAATATCTTTTTGAATAGTTAATCTAATTATGTATATAATAATTATAACAAATTTTTAATATCCTTCAACCATGTTATAATAAAAAACATATTTTTTTAATATATTTGTAACATATTTGTAATATTAGTTTTCAAGAATTTATTTTCAAATTTGTAAATATAGATTTTTATAAAATTAAAACCTCAGAAAATATCTGAGGTTTGTCAAAATTATAAAATTATTTTTTTATACATCTATTTTATAATTTTACTTAAAAAATTAATTATTAATGTAGAATCATTTATACTCCAAACTTTGTTAATTTTTATGAATTTATTTTTTTAAGTAATTCATCAACATCAATTCCATGCACTTGGCAAGCTTCTTCTATTGTTTCTTCTTGTGAAGCTGGGCATCCTAAACAATGCATTCCTGCTTCTAATAATATATCTGCTTTTTCTGGTGCACTTTTTAGTAACTCTCCTATTTTTGTTGTTTTTTCTATCATTTTTATCCCTCCCTAAGACTAATGATTAAAAAATTTTATCATATTTTTTCAAAAAAGTATAGACAAATTTAAAATAATGTATTATTATGGTAAAAAATGTAAGTGAGGTGTATTTTGTTATATTAATTCACTTGTTTTTTGTTTCTTTTATTATAAATCTTTATATTGTTTTTTATTCAATTTATTCTTTAATAGATATTGTAATATTCCATAATACCCAAGGATCAATATTAAATATGAAGAAAAAAACTCTTAATTTATAGGTGGTTATTTTGAAATCTGTTAAAACAAAATCTTTTATTTTTTTATTTTCAATATTCATTTCAATGATATTTTTAGTTATTTTTAGTCCAGTTCTAACTACCAAAAATTTAATATTTCCTTATTCGATACATTCTATTGATATTGCTAAAGATTATCCTAAAATTTGGTTTTATATTAAAATTATTTATTGCTTAAATCTATTTGTTTCTAATTTCTTAATATTAAATTCCATAATTTCATTTTTTAAAATTAATCCTAAATTTAAAATTACAAATAATCTAGAAATACATAAGGAAGATAATATAAATGATATTAAATTACTTATTGGTACTAATTCAATTACTAAAGAAGAGGTATTTATTACTGAAAAGGGACTATATCAAAATATTTTAATAACTGGAACAATTGGCTCGCGGAAAAACAAGTTCAGTTATGTATCCATTTTTAAAGCAGTTATTAAAGCAAAATTCCCCCAAACTTGGAATGTTAATTTTAGATGTAAAAGGAAATTTTTTCAAACAGGTACTAGATTATGCTAATTTTTTTGAGAGGAATTCAGATATAATTGAAATAAGTTTAAATTCTGATGTTAAATATAATCCCTTAGATAAACCAAATTTAAATCCAAGTGTTTTAGCAAACAGACTAAAAACTATATTAGAATTATTTTCTCCTAATAACTCAGAGTCTTACTGGCTAGATAAAGTTCAAAACATACTTACAGAAAGCATAAAACTTTGTAGATTATATAATAATGGGTATGTTACTTTTACTGAAATTCATAACTTAATTAATGATGATATTTATTATAAAAGTAAAATAAATTATTTAAGAAATTTATTTTTATCTGCAAAAATGTCTTCTGAGGATATTTATAACTTATATTCTTCTTTATCTTTTTTTGAAAATGAATTTATGAAGTTAGATGAAAGGACAAAATCAATACTAAAATCTGAAATTAGTAGAATTACTAGTTTATTTATATCTGATTATAAAATTTTAAAAACTTTTTGCCCTGAGAAACATGAAATTACCTTTGAAAACTTTGATGAAGTAATTAATAATGGAAAAATTGTTGTTCTTAATATGAATATTGCTGAATATAAAAACTTATCAAAAATAATTGCTACATATTTAAAATTAGATTTTCAATCCCAAGTACTTTCTCAACTATCAAAAAGCAAAAATAACTTGAAACCAACAGTATTTATGTGCGATGAATATCATGAGTATGTAACAGTATCAGATGCAGATTTTTTTGCACAAAGTAGAGAATCTAAATGTATAAATATTATATCAACTCAAAGCTATTCCTCAATATTAAATACTATTCAAAATGAACATGCTGCTAAAGTAATTATACAAAATTTAGTAAATAAGCTTTGGCTCAGAACTGATGATATTTATACTATTGAAAGTGCACAAAAGCAAATTGGTAGAGAAGATAAAACAAAGGTGTCAAAAAATATATCAGAAAATGCAACTGAAACAAACTATAATTATTTTACTAATTCACTTGCTTCAAGAAAATCAAATCTATCAGAAACTATATCTACACATATTCAAACTGATTATATATATGATATTAATTTTTTTACTCAGAATCTGGAAACATTTTCCTGCATTTCTTTTATATCAAATGGTGATAAAATATTACCTCCATGCAAAATAAACTTAATTCCTTATTTTAGAAATACTGAACCCCAAAAAAATATTAAAAAAAACAATAAAAATTTAAAAATAATTTAGAAAGGTTGTGAATATATGAATAAAAAATTTTTGTTTTTCATTTTATTTGCTATTATATTATCAATAATTCTTATATCTACATTTTCATCCCTCACGTTTGCAGCTTATCCCAAATTAGTATCTAAACTGCTTAATGGTTTTGAAACTATAAAAAATTGGATTATAAAAATTTCAACACCTGCTGCTGCAGTCGCTGTACGGCACAGGAATTTTTATGAAAAAATTTAGTTTTGGTGATGAAGAGAGAATTCGCATCGGGAAAAAAATAATTCGTGGTAGCCTTTTTTCCTATGCATTTATATTAGCAATTGATTTAATTCTTGGTGCTATTGAACTATTAATCTCTTAGAATGATGAGGTGCAAAATTGGAAAATACTCAAATAAATATTGTTGAAGTAATTACTCAAACTATTAATAATTTATTATCTAATTTGTTTTCATCTATTGATAATTCTCTTTATTCTGTTTTAGATGATTTACTATTTATTAATCCTAATCTATTTACAGATTCTAGTTTAGAAAAAATTTTGGGGTCTTTTAATTCAAATGGACTAATACTAATTTGTAATTCTTTGTTAATTGGGCTTACTTTATATTATGCGTGTTTTCTTATGCTATCTAAATTTACATTATCTCAAATCCAAAATCCTAGTCAATTTGTTTTTAAACTGTTTTTTTGTGCTTTAGCAATAAACTCTTCTTTATTTATTGTAGAACATTTTCTTACATTATTTTCCAACATAACATATGCAATAAGAGAAGTAGGTGAAACAATATTTAATGAAAATATATGTTTGTCTACATTTATTGAAAAATTTAATTCTTCTGTATATATTAATAATTCTCAACTGAATGTTTTTTCTTTAGATGGCTTGATGAAAGGTTTTGTTTCAGTAGGTCTTTTAAATTTAGCAATATCATATAGTATAAGATATGTTCTAATAAAAGTATTTATAGTTTTTTCTCCTTTTGCTTTTGTATCTCTTATAACTAATAATACTTCATGGATATTTAAAAGTTGGTTTAAACTATTTATTTCTCTTCTTTCTTTACAAATTTTAGTTTCCTTAATTCTTCTCATTTGCTTTTCCATTGAATTTAATAGTTCTGATATATTCTCAAAATTTGTATATTTAGGATCTGTTTATGCAGTAATTAAGGCTAATACTTTTGTTAGAGATTTTATGGGAGGATTATCTACTGATGTAAACACTGGCATTTCTGCTTTTAAATCATTATTTCTTAAATAAACTTAATTTGTGTGAGGAAATTTTATTTCATATTATGTAGGGGTCGGTCAAGACCGACCCCTACAACGTTTGCAATAATTTTCTCAAACAATCAACAATTTTATAAAAAGGAGTCCTTTATGAAATATATTTTTCCTCAAAACTACACTTACAAAAATAAGTTGTTTGGAATTATTGATTATTCTACACTAGCTTTAAACATTATATGGGATGCATTTATCTTTTGTTTGCTTGATATTTTTATTTCAAATATATCATTTAAAATTTCATGTTTAATTATTTTTTGTTTCCCACTACTCCTATTTAGTATTATTGGATTCAATCATGAAAATTTTATAAATGTATTAGTATATCTTTTTAAATTTATTAAAAACCCTAAAATTTATTTTTATAGCAAAAATAAATAATGCTTTTTATGAAAAATGGTGATATAATAAGAAAGGAGCTGGATTTATTTGCCTACAATTAGTATGTTTTATGGTATAATAATTAGAATGTATTATACAGATCATAATCCTCCTCACATTCATGCATATTATAATGATAAAATTGCAATGTTTGATTTTGATGGTAATATAATAGAAGGAGTTATGGATAAAAAACAATGTAAATTAATTCAAGCTTGGATTTTATTACATAAAGAGGAACTTTTAGCTAATTGGAATCTTTCTAAAAACAGTGAAAGACCTTTTAGAATAAGACCTTTAAATTAATATATTGGGGGAATATTATGAAAAAAATAATATCAGTAGAACCTTTAAATGACTATAGGGTTTTATTAACATTTTCCAATAACGAAAAAAGAATTAAAGATATGAAACCTTATCTTAATATTGGTGTTTTTAAAAAATTAAAAAATAAAACTTTTTTTAATTCTGTTCACATCTCTTTTGATACAATTTCTTGGGATGATGAAATTGATATTTGTGCAGAAACATTATATGAAACAAGCATTCCCTTGGATTAATATTTTTATTCTTTCTTTATTGTAATACTTTTATTAAAATGATATAATTGATATACTAAATTTGGGGGAGTAATGTTATGAAACTTGAAAATAAAGATAAATCTATGATTTTTTCTTGTACTGAGATTCCAGATGTTTTTTTTACAGAATATATGAATGAAGCAAATGGGGATTTTATTAAGGTATATTTATGCTTAGTTTTTTTAACTAAATATGATAAAGATATTAAGCTTAATGATTTATCTAAAAAATTAAATATTCCTCTACAAACAATTCAAGCCGCTCTTAGTTTTTGGGAAGAAAAAGGCATTTTAATAAAAAAAGTGAATGGTTATATTTTGAATAATTTGCAGGAAATTGAATTACATAAGTTATATTCTCCAAACCTTACTTTATCTAAAGAAGATATAAAGAAGAATGAAGATAGTAAGTATAGAGCAAAAGCAATTGAATGTATTAATAATACATATTTTCAAGGTATAATGTCTCCTACATGGTATAGTGATATTGATTTATGGTTTAAAAAATATAATTTTGATGAGCAAGTAATGATTTCATTGTTTCAGTATTGTTTTAATAAATCAGCTCTTCATAAAAATTACGTAAAAACAGTTGCAGAGGCTTGGCATAAAAATAATATAAAAACATATGAAGATTTAGAAGCTTACTCAGCAAAGCAAGAAAATTTAAATAAAATAAAAAAAGACATAGCAAAAAAATTAAGAAGATATTCTCCTCTTACGCAATTTGAAGAAGCATTTATAGAAAAATGGATATCAGACTATAATTATGACTTAAATGTTATAAACATTGCTCTTAAGAAAACTACTTCTAAAGCAAATCCTAGTTTTGATTATTTAGATAAATTAATATCAGATTGGCATGATAGAAACCTAAAAACATCTGATGAAATAAATAATTTCTTGGCAGAAATGAAACAAAAAAAGAAAGATATTAAACAATTAAAAAAGCAAACTAATTATAATAATTATGAACAAAGAAATTATGATAATTTAAATGACTTATATGCAAACAAAAAAATAAATTAAAGGTAGAATTAAATTTATATGATAAAGAGAAATAGGAATTGGAAAATTGGTAATGCCAATAGATACTAAATCTAATTTCACACCCTTTTCATATCACTCTTCATCTGTAAATAAGGAGTGCTAAAATGAATAATTTGATTTTGAATGATTTATTAAAACAATATGAACAAAAAAGATTACAACATTTACGTGACGCAGAAAATAATAAAAAAGAATTATATTTGTCAAATCCTAAATTGCAAGAAATAGATGATAAATTAAGTAATATTTCAATAAATACTGCAAAATCAATATTAAAAAATAATTCACAATGTTCACTAGAAAATTTAAAAAAAGAAATTGAAAATTTAAAAAGAGAAAAAGCAAATTTATTAAAGTCTATAAATATACCTGAAGATTATTTGTCTGTAAAATGTGATTGCAAAATTTGCAAAGATACTGGATATGTTTTTGAAAATGGTATTTCTACAATGTGTAATTGTTTAAAACAAAAAATATATGATTTAGAATATAATCAAAAAAATATAAATAATATAGATGATCAAACATTTGATAATTTTAATATTAATTTATTTTCTAATAAAGTAGATGAAAAAAAATATAATTCAGGCTTATCTCCTAGAGAAAATATAATTGATGTTAAAAAAGCAGCAAAAAATTTTATATTAAATTTTGAAAATGCAAAAACCAAAAACTTAATTTTTTCAGGTGGTACTGGCCTTGGTAAAACTTTTCTTTCAAACTGTATTGTTAATGAATTGTTTAAAAAAGGAAAAACAGTAATGTATCAAACAGCACCTGTAATGCTTGATAATTTAATTTCCGATTTGTTTGCAAAACCTGAAAATCAAACAGGAATTTCAAATAATTTGTTAACAGTTGATTTATTGGTAATAGATGATTTGGGAACAGAAACAATGAATAGCATGAAATTTACTGAATTATATAAAATAATAAATACTAGACTTTTAAATCAAAATGGAAAATGTTTAAAAACAATAATATCTACTAATTTAGATTTAAAAGGGTTATTTAATACTTATGATGAGCGTTTAGTTTCTAGATTTATTGGATATTATGACATATATAGATTTTATGGTGACGATATTAGATTAAAAAAATGATTATATGCTCGTAGAAAAAAGTTTCCAAAAATATTTTGGAAACTTTTTTCTACGAGCTAATTTAAAACTTTACTACATCTATTACAAATTGTAGGATGTTCCTTATCTTCTCCTACTGTAGTAGAATACATCCAACATCTTTCGCATTTTTTTCCTTCTGCTTGTTCTATTTTTACGCCTAGTTTTACTTCTGCATCTCTTTTATTTTCTTCTACTTCTAGCATAGATATTATAAATACACTTTGTAATAATTTTAAATTATCTCTTATAAAATTATATAAATTTCCTTCTGCATAAAGAATTACTTTTGCATTTAATGAATGTCCAATTATTTTTTGTGCTCTTGCTTCTTCTAGTTTTTTTGAAACAATTTCTTTTATATCTACTATCTTTTCCCATTTTTCTCTTAATTCTTTATTTTCATATTTATCATTTACAGTTGGATAATCTGTAAGCATTACACTCTCTACATTCATATCTTCTGTTTTAGGTATATATTTCCAAATTTCTTCAGCTGTAAAAGATGTAAGTGGTGCTAAAATTCTAACTAAGGAATTCAATATTATATACATTGTTGTTTGAGCTGATCTTCTTTCTTTAGAATCTGCTTTTAAACTATATAATCTGTCTTTAATTATATCTAAATAAAAACTACTCATATCTGTAACACAAAATATGTTTATTGCTTGATATGCTTGATGGAAGTCATATCTATCATAACTTTCTGTACATTCTTTTATTAAATCATTTAGTTTTAATAAAGCATATTTATCTATTTCTTCTAATTCTTCATATTTAACTTGATTTTTACTTGGATCAAAATCTGATGTA
Source organism: uncultured Clostridia bacterium (assembly GCA_947623865.1). Classification (GTDB taxonomy): domain Bacteria; phylum Bacillota; class Clostridia; order TANB77; family CAG-508; genus CAG-452. The sequence goes on from CANQIC010000022.1 coordinate 19,421, forward strand.
TTACCTAAAATATATCTTGCTGTATTTCTAATTTTTCTATATACTTCTGTTATTTGTTTTAATATATCTTTAGACAAACTTACGTCTGATTGGTAATCTGATGAAAGAACCCAAAGTCTTAATATATCTGCACCATATTCTTTGATAACTTCTTGTGGACTTATTCCATTTCCTAAGCTCTTAGACATCTTTTTACCTTCTCCATCTACTGTCCATCCGTGTGTTAAAACTTGTTTAAATGGTGCTATTCCATTTGTTGCAACAGATGTTAGTAATGAAGATTGAAACCATCCTCTATATTGATCTGCACCTTCTAAGTAAAGGTCTGCAGGGTAATCTAGTCCTCTATCTACTAATACGCTTTGATGTGTTGAACCTGAATCGAACCATACATCCATTATGTCTTTTTCTTTTACAAACTCTGTACATCCACATTTTTCGCATTTAGGATTATCTGGCATCAATTCCTGTGTACTTAAATCCCACCATGCGTTTGATCCTTTTTCTTTAAATATCTCTTTTAATTTTTCTATTGATTTGTCAGTTACATATTCTTTACCACAATTTTTGCAATAAAAAATTGGAATTGGAACGCCCCATGTACGTTGTCTTGATATACACCAATCAGCTCTTTCCCTTATCATATTAGCAATTCTCTCTGCACCCCAACCTGGAATCCATTCCACTTTTTGTGATTCTTCTACTGCTTTTTCTTTAAACTTATCTACTGAACAGAACCATTGCTCTGTTGCTCTAAATATGATTGGGTTTTTGCATCTCCAACAATGTGGATAAGAATGGTTTAATTTTTGTTTGTGTAATAAATATTTATTTTCTTCTAACCATTCTATTATTTTATTATTAGACTCATCATATTTAAGTCCTTCAAAAATTCCTGCTCCTTCTGTTTGGAAACCTTTTCCATCAACTGTTACTACAACTTCTAATCCATTTTTTATTCCACACAAATAGTCTTCTTTACCATAGCCAGGAGCTGTATGAACTGCACCTGTACCTGTTCCTAAATCAACAACTATTGTATCATCACTTCCAAGAACAACCCTTGATTCTCTATCTAAAAATGGATGCTTGCAAATTACTCCTTCTAACTCAACACCTGGTATAGTTTTTATTGTTTCATATTTTTCTATCCCAGCTTCACTCATTACTTTATCAACTAACTCTGTTGCAATTATTAAGTTTTCCGCATCTGTTTTTACAATTGAATATTCAAATTCTCCACCTATTGTTATTCCCACATTACCAGGTAATGTCCAAGGTGTAGTAGTCCATATTACAAAATATGTATTTTTTTCATCAAATTTTCCTTGTGCTTCTTTTACTTCAAATTTAACATATATAGACATTGTATCTACATCTTTATATTCAATTTCTGCTTCTGCAAGTGCTGTCTCACAATCTGTACACCAGTAAACAGGTTTCAATCCTTTATACATATATCCTTTTTTATACATATCAAAAAATACACCAATTTGTCTTGCCTCTAGGCTTGGGTCATATGTAATATATGGATTCTTCCAGTCTCCAAGCACTCCTAATCTTTTAAACCCTTCAATTTGTTTATCTTTATAATTTTTTGTAAATTCTAAGCAAGTATTTCTAAATTGAGATACTGGGATTTTATCTCTATCTAAACCTAGTTTTTCAATAGCCTTTTTTTCTGTAGGCATTCCATGTGTATCAAATCCTGGTATATATGGAGTATAGAATCCTTTTAATGCCTTATATCTTACTATAGTATCTTTTAATATTTTGTTTAGAGCATGACCAATATGTATTTCTCCATTTGCATATGGAGGTCCATCATGTAATACAAAATGCTCATGTCCCTCATTCTTTTTTAATATTTTTTCATACAAGTCATTTTCAAAAATTTCTTTTTCAACTTCTGGTTCTCTTTCTGGAAGACTTGCTCTCATTGGAAAATCTGTTTTTGGTAAATTAAGAGTTTTACCATAATCCTTTTTTTCTTCACACATATTTATTCCTCCCTTTTTATTTTTTCTTTTTTTGGACGGACTAGTTTTAGTCTTTTTTTCTTTTTTAGTTTAAAATTTAAAATTAATATTTTAAAAAGACTAAAACTAGTCCGTCCAAAAAAAGAAAAAAAGAAATCACCCTAGATATAGGGCGATTTTTAAAACGCGGTACCACCTAATTTATATAAATATCTTATTTATACATCTTATTATCTTTAACGCAGATTTACGACTTAAATTACTTTTAATTTCATTTAAGCAACTCCAAGGTGATAACAAACAAGTTATTATCTTACTAGATTCTCAGCATATATCTAGCTCTCTGTTAGTTTTAGTTTGCTTGTATTGTCCTTTTCTTTGTTTTTATATTTCTATATATTAACATTTTTTTTAAGTTAAATCAAGACTAATAATTTTATTTTTTTACTTTTTATGAAAGAAATGTGATAATGTCTTAAGTAAAGAAATGAGAAAATGTCCCAACTAAAAAATATTTGTTCTCTTA